>JAYTMV010000133.1:0-21607 GCA_043728175.1 Sphingomonadales bacterium | reverse complement strand
GCTTTGCTCGCAATGACGGAGGCTTTAGGTCTCACCCACCAGCCCAACCATCGCGCGCTTCTCATCCCGGCTCAGGAAATCCGCCCCCGAAAGCGCGCTCCACAGCCGTTCGCGATCCTCGGCCAGTTCGCCGACATGATCGAGATCAACGCTCAGGCTCAGCCCCGGAAAGCTGCCCGCCAACCCCTGCACCAGCGCCGCCAATATCTTTCCCGCCATCGGCAGGATCGTCTGTCGCCACAGCGCGCGATTGGCCTCGCGGTAATTCGCATAAGTCGCGTCCCCCGGCAGCCCAAGCAGCACTGGCGGCACCCCGAAGGCGAGCGCGATATCGCGCGCCGCCGCCGCCTTCAGCCCGAGAAAATCCATGTCCGCAGGTGATAACGAGAGCGATTGCCATTTCAGCCCGCCCTCAAGCAGCATTGGTCGCCCCGCATTGCCCGCGCCCGAAAAACTGCTCTCAAGCTCAGCGCGCAGCCGCTCAAACTGATCATTTGATAGCGTCGCGCCAGCCTCTGGCGGATCATAAACCAGCGCGCCGCTGGGCCGCGCGGCATTATCGAGCAGCGCCTTATTCCACGCGCTCGCCGCATTATGCACCGCCACCGCGCCCGATGCTGCACCTAGCGCGCCAGCCCCGTAAAGGTCATCAAGCGGGTTCATCGCCTTGATATGGATGATCGCATCTGCGCCAAACCGCGTCGCCGCCCCGCCGACGGTATAGACGAACACGCACGGCCAGCCGCGCGCATCGCCCTCAATCTTCACCCGCTCTGGCCGCAGCGCGAACAGTTCGGCAGGCCGCCCGCTGCCGTCACGCGCGATCTGGATATAGGCGTTCCCGTGGAGCAAAAGCTGGCTGCTGACCGTTTCAAGCAAGCTCTGCCCCGCCGTCGTCGTCACCACCAGCGCGCGCGCAGCCTCATCCGAACAGGTGAGTGGCGCCCCGCCCACCCCTTCGGCCACCATCCGCACCGCGCGCTGCGCCACCGGATTATCGCGGTAAGCCGCGCGGACTTGCGCCTCATAAGAACGGGGAACCTCCGCCGCCCCCCAAGTCAACGCCCGCGCCAACGCCGGACGCGACAAATCCGAACGCGACTCTGCGCGCCCGGCAGATTTCCTGCCGAAGAGTTTCATTGTTTTGGGTGCTTTCATTAAGGGAGTGATCCCTAAAAGCGTTGATAATTCTTGCTTTTATCAGGATCAGAAAAATCAATTATGCTGGAAACAACCAATCATCTGGTGCCGAACTCGTTATCGTTATAATCAAGCGTTCAAGGTCTGACTGCAATATCATTCCGTCCTCAACTGGCACCGTGAAAGGATATCCACCCCACGGCAGCCGCCACCATTCCGCAGTGTTAAGAGCAGTTTGCCCTTTTAAGGGCTCGCAACCATAATGGCGTAGCTCGCGCTCCCATTCTTCGCGGGGAAGTCGGCGAAGACTGATCAATTGACGCGATGCAATCCAACATAACTTTGCAGAGAGCAAAGGTGCGGTGGCATATTAGAATCCGTATTACGAGCATTTGTAATGTCACTAAGCGCTTCGACGTCCATTGGCGCTTCAAACATTGCGGTTAAAATCACGCGTAATGCCGGAACGACATCTGCCAATACCAATTCTGGGTCGCTGTGAGACAAAAAGAATGTAGGTACTTTATCGCATGTCGCGCGAAGACCACCATCTTCACGCAATTCAAAATTCACATTAATGACAAACGGCTTAATTGAAGGGCGGCTAGCCATCTAGCGAACCTCTCCGGCAATCCTGACCACGCCATTGGACAACAAATCGGTTACCATCGCCCTACCACGCGCAGCGGTATCACGCGCAGCCTTGCTTGGTCGCCCGTAGCGCACCTGATTGCGAAACTTTGCCGCATCATCGCCAGTGAGGCGAACGCCGCCAAACGTATCGGATTGTACAGCCATGAGTCGCCTCCTTTCAAAAATTGGGTTAGATCAAATCCAATGACCAAAGATTGAGTCTCTATGCCAATGAAGCATTACTTAGTTATTATCGTATCATCTTGACATCAATAGCGTATACGACTAAACTGCTATCGCTTTATAGCGATAGCAGTTTAGTCGTATACGCTATTGATAAAACTATCCAATAATAAGAAAAAATAATATCCATATAGGTTTTTATAGGATTTTTCCTATCAAAACCCCCTGATCCTCGGCCCATTCCCACCCCGTTTCCCCAACATCAGTTCAGTCATCGCCCACACCAGAGCATCCGCGCGGTCGGGTGATCTTCCCGGCCCTTCGTAGCCGCCGCCCGAGATCAGCCCGCACAGTTCATCCTCCAGATCGGGGAACGCGCCGACGTGGAACGCTCGCTCCGCGCCGTAAAGTGCGGCGACGGGTTCGGCGCGCGTCACCTTACCGTGGGCGGCGTGGACGCGCTTGATCGGCATGTTGCAATCCGCGCCGCGCAGCACGGTTTCGACCATCTCTCCGCCATTGTTCGCCTCGGCCACCACCTTGTCAGCGTTGTTGCGATTTGCACAGTCGGCGACGGCGCGTGCCCAGACTTGGGGTGCTACGCCCGCCACGCTCGCATCCTCGATCACATAGGCCTTGCCGTCTTCGCCCAGCGCCACCGCGACGATCCCGCAGGCATCGCCGCCCACACTAACGCACGGATCAACTCCGATGACGATGCGGCGGACGGGCGGGCACTCGTTAACCCGAACGGTTTCAAGCATTGCCCGCGTCCACAGCGCGCCTTTGATATCCTCGATCAATTCGCCGTCAAGTTCCTGTCGCCCGAGCCGGGTTCCGCCGTAATCCTGCGCCATCGCGGTGATAAAAGCCGCTGGCAAATGGACATTATCGCGCGTCCGCCCGCGCGTCACCACCTCTGCCTTGCCAATCAGCCGCCGCATCAGCGCAATTGGGCGCGGCGTTGTCGTCACTAGCGTGCGCGGCCGCTGCCCCAGCCGCAACCCCATTTGAAGCATGTCCCAAGTCTCCTGCGGATGCGCCCATTTGGCGATTTCATCGCACCAGGCATAATGATGCTGCGGCCCGCGCAGCCCTTGCGGGCTTTCACCTGAATAAATCTGCGCACGGCTGCCGTTTTTCCACGTCAGCAGCGCGCGAGATGGCTCCCAGTTTGGTGTTTCGTTTTCGCCGCACACTGACAGAATGCAGCTTTCACCCTCGATCATGATACTGCGCGCCTCGGCCATCGTCGCCGCGATCAGCGCGATGCGGACGCCGGGCGTAGCCTGCGACAGCGCACGCACCCATTCGGCACCAATGCGAGTCTTGCCAAAGCCGCGCCCCGCCATCACCAGCCAGATGCGCCAATCGTCCGCGCTCGCCCGCTGGGCATCAAGCGACCAGAAATGCCAATCGCGATTGAAGGTGAAAAGCTTGGGTTCGCTCATCGCATCAATCAGCTTTTGCTGGATATCGCGCGGCAGGTCGGCAATATCTTCAACGCGCAGATCAATCATTGGAAGGCGTTGCCTGCGATTTGTTCATGCCCCGGTGCACCCGCATCCGCTCAAGCCGCGCCATGATTTCGGCGCGGACGGCGCTGGCATCCTCGGCAAAGGGTCGTTCAGCTTGCGCCGCGCGGATTTTGGCGACGCGCTCAAGATGCATTCGCAACAGCGCCAAACCAAGACGGTTAGAAATCTTGCTGATTTTAATCACCTCGCCGTCCTTGATCACCACCTCTTGGGTTTGACCATTGCGGGCACGATCAAGCATCTCATTCTCGAGCATCGCATAGGCTGCATCAAGCGCGGCATCCCAATCAGCACGAAATTTGGCGTTGCTCGCGCGGTGTTTGTACAGGCCCGACATTGACATGCCGCACGCCTTGAGCGCGTCACGGACGCAGCAGGTTTGGTATAATTCCTCGATAAACGCCTCGCGCCGCGCATCATTCCAGCGGTTTTGCCTAGGCTTGCGGCGTGAGGGCGCGGCGGCAAACTCGGTCGTAGGCGCAGGCGCGACCGTTTGAATAATATCAGTCATGGCAAATCCTTTGCGGACACAAAAAAGGCCGGAGATGCAGATGCACCCGGCCATCCAGTTAAATTGCGCCATCCCGCGTCCCAGCGGCAACTCGCAATTCTTCACTGTTCCTTATATGTACCCTAACAGCGTGACGCTGTCAAGCGCTAAATTTTCCTATTTGGATTTTTATTATGCTTAAGCACCCTGAACTTGTTTCAGGGTCTATCTCTCAACAAGGGAAGGCGGGAATCGTGGAGAGGTGGATGCTGAAACAAGTTCAGCATGACGGGGTTGGGGTTGAGGCGTTCCGATCAAAATGCGACCCTTCTTCGCGGCTTCGTGTCTTTGCGTGAGATAAATCCTCCGCTAGCCACACGTGATGGCTGTTGAATTGTTTCGCGCCAAGATCGCCAAGCCGCCAAGAAGAGAGTAAGAAAGTTCATTTGGGCCATGCCCGCCCCAAACGCGGCCCTTCAAACCCTTCTTCTTCGTGGCCTTCGTGGCTTCGTGTGAGTCAATCAAAACCAGCAACGCGCGGAACGCCAAAAATGGTTTCACGCCAAGCCGCCCAGTATGCCGCCTGAAAACAATTTCGCGGGTTATAGCCCTGTTTGCGATTCGCCGAAGGACTGCGGCGTTTCATTGGCAGGCGGCAGATCCCATCTAATCCGCGTTCTAAAGGCTTTGCATGGCATCGCGCGGCCCTTGCTATCTTGCGACGCGTCTAATTTAATTGCCTGAGATGCGCCATCAAGTGCCGACGCGAACACCAGCGCAGGTGCCTCAACCAGTTTGCGAACTCGCGCCACTTTGCCGAGCGCATCAACGTCAATTTCGATAACCGTTCCGCCAGAAATTTCGGCAAGGACGGCATCGCTTGGATAGTCTTTTGCCGTAATGCCGCCATCAGTGACCACTGGCAAAATGGCCTTGGCAGGGCAGAGCGCGGGATCAAGCTTGGCGGCGCGGGCAAAGCTCTCAACTTCTGCACGGCGACCAACCAAACGGAGCAGCATTGCTTTGCGTGCTGTCATGGTCAAAACGCGGCGATCGCTGCGGTCTGCGCCAAGCCGTTTGAGCATGATTTCGGCGATCGCGAGTTTTTCAATGGTGGGTACTTTATCAGAATCAAGTGCTTGTAGGGAAATTGAATATATGTACTCAATCGAATCCGTTCCTATAATTGATTTCAGTCGCTTATAATATGCGGGCTGATTAGATGCCAATTCTTCAAGTTCAAATCCAATAGCACTACCTCCAATTTTCTTATAGGATTCACCAGCACGTCGATATATTTGTAGCAAACGAGGAGCAAAACTATTACTATTTTCGGATGTCTGATTTGCGATAACCGCACCAAGCTCTGTTAGTGGATAGATTAGAATTGGGCTATCAGCACCAACGCTTTGCTCAATCCGATCAAACGCCTTGGCAGCATCGGTGACTGGATCATCAGAAAAAGGGTTTTCATACTCAAAAAAACGTGGCCGAAGGTGATTGGCCGCAAGAAATCTAGCGTTGCCAAAGCTTGAACCGTCATTCTCAAAAGAACTGGTGTCCGATCCGCTGCACCGTACCGTCATCAACGGGTAAGCTGCAATTTGCACGCCCGCTTTGCTGCGCCAAAATCCGGCGATGCTGCGCATAAATGGCGCAACAATTTCAGGGCGACTCGCAGCGAGCGGTGATGGAATCGCGACAATTGAGGCCGATTGTGTGAACATCCCGATGATTACATAGTCATCCTCACGAACATCATCGACACCGCACGCAGGCAGCCGGTTTGCGATATAACCGGCAGTTTGCGTGGCGCTCACGCTTCCGCTCGGTACGGCAGCGAGCAATGCGACGGTGCGATCACGCAAACCCTGTGCGGCGGCAACGGCGGCCTGCAATTGCACCGTTTGCATCGGGGCATAATCACTCAGCGGGGCCGCATTGGCTTGCACCATCGCGCGGTCAGCCGCTTTTTGCGCAGTGAGATAATCCTTGGCAATCAATGCGGCTTGCGCCTCAAGAAAACTGATCCGCCAAGCCAGCGCTGGATTGTTGCTCGACAATGCTTTGACAATCGCCGCTACTTCACTTGGGCGCGTCATGATCGTCGCCTGCGCCTGACCAATCAACGCCTGTGTTCGCGCTTCGCCCGTAAGTGCCTGAGCCGCACGCACCGACGCCGCGAGGGCAGCCTCGTAATTTCCTGACAAGAGTAGCGCTTGCGCAGTGGCAAGCATTCTCGCGGGCGCACTACTCATGTCCCCTGCAGACGGATTTTGCAGAAACGCCTGAGCCTCAGTCACATTGCCTACCGCAAGCGCAAATCGTCCCACAAGCGCGTCAAGCGTGGGATCTGCTTTGGGTTTGCCGTCCTTTGGCAGCCGCGCGTCAAATATTCGGCCATAAGCTATCGCCGCTTCAGAATATTTGCTTGCCGCTAATGCCGTTTCAAAATCTTGAAGATTTTGAGTTTCATTTGCCAACGCCGGTGAAGATAAAAGGGTGGTGGCGATAAGTGCCAGATAAGCAAATGTCTTTTTCATGTGACTGTATTGCTATATAATATTTGGTTTGGAAAGCGCCGGGTGTATCTTCACCCCCGCAGGCGGCAGCGTGAACTGTGCCTCGGTCTCCGCCATCGCCGCCAGTGCGCGTTTCCGGTCGTCCTCGCTAAACGTCCCCGTGGTCAGGCAAAATTCGACGAGATTGTCGTTGGGGTCTTTGGTGTAGATTGAGCGACACCAATTATGATCCACCTCCATCACCGAGCGCCCCGAGGCCGTCCACTGCGCGCGGCGGGCATCAAGAGCCGCCACACTGTCCACGCGGAAGGCGATGTGGTTCATCTCGTCGGGCAGGCCTGCCGCTTTGCTCAGGCTGGTTTCGAAATCATCACCGCCCGGCACATCGTGCATTTCCCAAAAGGCGATGAAGCAGCCGTCGTCGCCGCCCATCCGGTAGAAAAAATGCTTGGCCCATCCCCCCGCCATCACCTTGGCAACCTCAACCTTGACGAGTTCAAAGCCCATCACGCCTTCGTAAAAATCATGGATCGCGCCGATATCGCGCGTCGCGAGCGCCAAGTGGTGATAGGCCATGTCGCTTATTCCTTTTTATCAACCATCCGCATTGAATCAGCGTTAAAGCCTTCGGGGGCCGCCACCTCGACAATGCGTTCGGGCACGTCATCAAATTCAAGCCGCAGCGCCTTGGTCGTCACCGCGTGCATATCATACCATGCGATGATGTAGCTTAGCTCGACAATTTGTTCATCATCAAGATGGGCCTTGAGCGCGTCAAAAATCCCGTCGGCAACGCGCCCGCCCATCAGCACAAGGCCGTCAGTATAGGCCAGCACCGCGCGCTCGGGCGGCGTATAGCAATCGGCGACCTGCCAGTGGGGGATCGCGGCAATCTGAGCTTCGCTTACACCGTAGGCGCGCGCCGCCTTGCAGTGCTGCGAAAAGACAAATTGCGATCCGCGTGCCCAGCCCGCGCGCATTTGGCCAAGCTCACGCAGCTTGGGATCAAGCTTGCGGTCAGGTGATCGGTAATATTGAAACCCCGAAACACAGTGCGCAAAAGTATCAGGCGAATTGGCAAAAACCGTCCACCAATTGCCCGGCGTCCCGGTTTCAGTGCCGGGGTGGGTGACGGGATCACGATCACCAAACAGCGCCTTATACAGTGCGAGGACAAGCCCGCTTGCCTTGCCACGCGGCACTTCGCCAAGGCGCGGCATTACAGCGCGCGCACCAAACGGACGGCGACGCCCGCCCAGGCGGGGTCTTCGATA
Source organism: Sphingomonadales bacterium (assembly GCA_043728175.1). GTDB lineage: Bacteria > Pseudomonadota > Alphaproteobacteria > Sphingomonadales > Sphingomonadaceae > Aquisediminimonas. The sequence continues at coordinate 13,827 of JAYTMV010000133.1, read as the reverse complement.
ATCTGCTGCTTCGCGCCTGCCCCCAGCGGCAGGATTTGGAGGCGGGTGCCCTCGCGCCCGATCAGCCGCCCAAAGATGAAGCGCCCTGCGGGGCGCGGCAAAATCACGTCGCGGTTGAGCGCCTCGGCAAAGCGGTCTGGCGCGATCCGGTTGCACCAGATTTCGTCACCCGCGCGGTATTCGCCGATGCTGGCCTCAACGATAATTGAGACAGCTCCGGCATCGGGCGCGGGCGGCGACACCGTAATTTCATGGCGCGGCGCACTTGCCCCGTCACTGCCAAGCACTGCAACCACGGGCAGATCAGCCCGATCAGGCAGTTTGACCAGATCCGCCGCACTGACACCGAGCGCGCCTGCAATCCGGTTAAGCCAGCCAACCGATACGGTGCGTGTGCCCGTTTCCAGCCGCCCGATTGTTTGCGCAGTCGTTGGCGGCGTACAGGCATCGGCCACATCAGCCAAAGTCATGCCCTTGGCACGTCTTACTTCGCGAATTGCGGTAATCATCAGGCTGCCCCCAAAAAAATTGATAACCCTTATGGTTTTCGCTTTCCTACAAGAATGCCCGCATGGCAAGGGTGATTCGGTTAGAACATATTATGAACAATAATGAGGATAGTCGTGAAACAAATATTGGCCGAACGCAGCATTCGCGGGGATAAAGCGGCCCCAAACGGTAAACCTACGCGCAGTGTTACGGTCAATCTCGCCGAATCGCCGCTCGCTTGGCTTGGCGCGCGCAAGCTGGTGAGTGATCGACAATTGGCGGCGGGCGAAATGCTGCGGCAGGATTATGAACGCGCCGCCCTGCCGCAACGAATAACGATGCAATGGGATGCGCCGCCGAACGGCAAGACCGCGCGGAGCAGCCAATCACACGGCGCGACAACACTCGCGCAGATTGACGCAAAAGCGCGGTTTGACGGGGCGATTGCCGCCGCTGGCACTGGCCTTGCTGACATATTGTGGCGCGTGGTCTGCGCGGGTGAGGCCGTGCCTACGGCTGAAAAAGCGCTAGGCTGGCCTACGCGTTCGGGGAAGCTGGTGCTGCTACTGGCGCTTGACCGGGTCGCGGACTATTACCGGGTGAATTGAGGGATTGCGGTGATTGTTTCGCGCCAAGACGCAAAGGCGCAAAGAAGGGTTTGTGGAACACAGCATTCAAGCTCCACTCCGTCATGCTGAACTTGTTTCAGCATCCATCCCTCAACAAGTCCCGCCTTCCCTTGCTGAGGGATAGACCCTGAAACAAGTTCAGGGTGACGGGGTGGGTGGATGGCTGTAGGACAATTAACAATAACATTAAGGAATCATGCGATGGCGGCGACACTCTGGGTCAATAAGGCGAAGCTCACCGAACACACGCTGCATGAGGACAGCCTCCCCACCCTCGGCGATGGCGAGGTGCGGCTGCGCGTTGAAAGCTTTTCAGTGACCGCCAATAATATCACCTATGCGGTGATTGGCGATATGTTTCGCTATTGGGATTTTTTCCCTGCTCAAGAAGGCCACGGTATCGTCCCGATGTGGGGCCACGCGGTGGTTGAGGCCTCAAACCATCCCGATATCGCGGTTGGCGAACGCGTTTATGGCTATCTGCCGATGGGGACGCATCTTGATGTGTTGCCAGGGCAGATTTCTCGCGGGCAATTCACTGATATGGCCGCGCACCGCCAGCCAATGAGCGTTTTCTATAACCAATATAGCCGCTTGGACGCTGACCCCGAACATGATCCCGCGCGTGAGGCGCAGCGGATGATCTTCGGCCCGCTGTTCAAAACGGGCTTCCTGATTGAGGCGATGTTTAGCGCTCAAAATTGGTTCGGCGCAGAGGCGCTGGTGATGACAAGCGCATCGTCCAAAACTTCAATGGCGTTGGCGAGCGTCGCGCGTGAAAAATCGCCGGGCGTGAAACGGATCGGCCTCACCTCGGCAGGCAATGTCGCGTTCGTTGCGGCAAGCGGGCTGTATGACCAAGTGCTGGCCTATAGCGACGTCGGGGCGCTGGCGCAGGTACCCAGCGTATCGGTTGATTTTGCGGGTAATGCCGCGCTGCTCCGCAGCATCCATGAAGCGCTCGGGGGGCAGCTAAAATATAGCTGCATCGTTGGTGCGACGCATGTTGACGCGCGCGGTGGCGGCGGTGGCGCACCGCTGCCCGGCCCCGCGCCAACGCTGTTCTTCGCGCCCGATCATGCGGTCAATGTCATCAAGCAACTCGGCCCCAAAGCCTTTGGTGAGGCGGTTGCGGCAAGCTGGAACGCGTTCGTCGCGACCACTGATGGCTTTGTCCGCGTAGACATCCGCGACGGCGTCACAGCGGCGGGCGAAGCGTTTCAGGCGACGCTGGCGGGCACCGCTGATCCAGCAGTCGGGATTGTGGTGCGGCCCTAACCCGCCTGCGCCAAATTCTCCGAAAGCATCATCGCGTTACCATCTGGATCATAGAAAGTGAGCAATTTTACGAGGTCAGGAATATGCTGAATATCGCCGTCCTGCCGCACGCCGTGCGCGTCAAGATGCGCTTTGGCGGCGAGGATATCAGCAACGCCCCAGACATTGGTCGCGCCGCCGCCTTGGGTGACGCTTTCATTCTGGCTCAGCCCGACATTGACGCCGGGAACAGCGGTGGAAAGCTCACACCAGCCAATCTCATCGGCGCGGTACAGCAACGTGAAGCCAAGCACCGATTGATACCAGTCGATTGACGTATCGAGATTGGTCACGCCCATTGAGGCGGTTACTTCGGGAACATAATTAAGCGCCATGTGTCGGCTCCTCTTGAGTTTATAGTTTGATTTGTATAGTTGATATAAAATGCTGTCAACCACTCCGCTTGATGACCTGATCGCGCTCGGTAAACAGCGCTGGATGGCCGCTGTGCTTGCCGATATTGCCGCGCATAATGGCGCGCGCTTTGTTGAGATGATCAACCGCCTGTCGCTGCCGCGCGATACGCTCGCCCGCACGCTTGACGCCGCCCAAACGCTTGGTTGGGTGATGCGCAATCCGGGGCACGGCCATCCGCTGCGCCCCGAATATATCCTCACGGGTGAAGGCGCGCGGATCGCTGATATCGCGGCGCGACAATTGTCCGCACAGGTGCAGATCGGCCTGATTCCGGGGACGCTGACGCGCTGGGGGCTGCCGATCATTCATTCACTTGATGCCGGATTTGCGCGCTTCAACGATGTCTCACGCCAGCTCACCCCCGCCAGCCCGCGCGCGCTCTCACAAGGCTTTCGCACGCTCGCCGCCAATGATTTGATCACCCGCGCGCTGATCGACGATTACCCCCCGATCAGCGTTTACCGCCTGACCGAGAACGGGCTTATTTTGGCCCGTGCCGCCTAAAAAATCCCCATCGCCAGCCCCTGTGCCATTGCCGCGCCAAGGTCGCGGCATTTGGCGAGATCTGCCTCGGCGATCACCTTGGGTGCGAGGATCGCTTCTGGCGTCTGGGCGTGGGTGCAGATGATCAGCGGTTCGGCAACCGCGCGCAGCCTCCAGCCCGTCGCGATCCGGGCAATCTGGCGCGCGGCGCCTTCGCCGTCTGATCCTGCGCAGATCATTGCCGCATAGGGGCGGCCTTCGATCCGCCCAAGTGCGGGATAATAAGCCCGGTCAAAGAAATCCTTCATGACGCCTGCCATGCTCGCGAGATTTTCGGGACAGACGAAAATATAGCCATCGGCTGCGATCAAATCATTGGCGCCCGCCTCGCCCGCGCGCTTGCAAGTCACAGTTACGGCTCCACCCGCTCCACTCGCCGCCGCCTGCGCCATTGCCTCACTGCCCCCCGTGGCCGAATGCCAGACGATCAGCAGGCGCGCGACGCTAGGCGCGTCACTCACTCCGCAGCGCGTCAATCGGCGAGAGCCGCGACGCGCGGATCGCGGGATAGCCGCCGAAGAGGATTCCAATAAAGGCTGAAAACAGGATCGCAAAGATCGAGATTCCGACCCCGATAGGTGCGGGAAAATCAGCCAGCCGCTTGAAGGCTTCAGCCGCGCCCATCGCAAGGATCAAGCCCATCGCCCCGCCGATCACGCACAGCACCGCCGCCTCGACGAGGAACTGATTGCGGATGTCAGCCCGCTTTGCGCCAAGCGCCATCCGCAGGCCAATCTCACGCGTTCGTTCAGTCACGCTCACCAGCATGATGTTCATGATCCCGATCCCACCGACGAGCAGTGAGATAGACGCGATGGCGACGAGCAAGGTCTGGATCACTGCTGTTACCTGGCCCGTCTCTTTGGCAAACTCCTCAGTCGTGTTGATCGTGAACGGATTAAGCTCACCCTTGGCCACGCGGTTGCGCAAACGCAGCACACGCTTCATTTGGTTTTTCGCGGCCGGCAATTCAATGCCCTCTTCAAAACCAACGAACAACACATGGAGATCATCAGGGCCAGCCACAGTCGTCGTCGCAAAACGCTGCCGTGCGGTGGAGAGCGGAATGATCGCGAGATCATCATTGTCATTGCCGAAACTGCTGCCCTTGGCCTCAAGCACACCGATCACCGTGAAGGGTGTTTTGTTGACGCGCAGGCTCTGCCCAATCGGTTCAAAACTGCCGAACAGTTTGGCGGCCACACTCGGCCCCAACACAATCACGCGCGCGGCGGTGCGGACGTCAGCCTCGCTGACAAAGCGGCCAGTCTCGATATTGGTGTTGGTGACAATCGCATAATCAGGCGTTGTGCCAATTGCCGTGGTTGATGCGTTGCGCCCGGCAATCACCATCTGCACAGTACTGCGCAGTTGCGGCCCAAGCGTCGCGACGCCGGGCACCAGCCGCTGGATCGCGCGCGCATCACGTTCGGTCAGTCGTCCGCGATCCACCACGCGGCGCGATCCGTTATTTTCGGGCTGGGGGAACACAATCGCCATATTCGATCCGATGGCATTGATCGAATCGAGCACTGACACCTTGGTGCCCTCACCCACAGCAACCGCAAGGATGACTGAGAGCACTCCGATCATGATGCCAAGCGTCGTCAGGATTGAACGCATCAAATTGGTGCGCAGCGCGGTAAACGCAATCGGCACGTTGACCGCCCATGCCGCGATCCGGCTTGTAATCGCGCGGCGGTTCATGCCGCCGCCCGCCGCTTGATGACGGGCACATCCTCAACCACCTTACCGTCACGAAAGACAATCCGGCGCTCGGCATATTCAGCGATATCGGCCTCATGCGTCACAAGAATAACCGTAATCCCCTGATCATTGAGCTTCTGAAAAATGCCCATAATATCTTCGGAGGTTTGCGTATCAAGCGCGCCGGTGGGTTCATCGGCCAGCAGCATCAGCGGCTTGGTCACAAGCGCGCGGGCAATCGCTACGCGCTGCTGCTGCCCGCCCGAAAGCTTGGCCGGGGTATGATCAAGCCGATTCTCAAGCCCCATCGCGGTGAGCGTTTCGCGCGCGCGCTCCCGCCGTTCGCGGCTGCCAAGCCCGGCGTAAATCAGCGGCACCGCGACATTATCAAGCGCGGTCGTGCGGTTGAGCAGGTTGAACTGCTGAAACACAAAGCCGATTTTGCGATTGCGAATGTCGGCGAGCGCATTGCTATCAAGCGTGCGCGTATCAGCGCCGTCAAGCTTGAGCGTACCAGCACTCGGCACATCAAGACAGCCGACAAGGTTCATGAAGGTCGATTTGCCCGAACCACTGGTGCCCATGATCGCGACAAATTCGCCGCGCGCAATGCTCAGCGAAACGCCGTTGACCGCATGAAGCACTTCGCCGCCAATGAAATAATCTTTGACGAGGCCGTCAGTCTCAACCAGCGCTGGCTCATTCACCGGAGTCGTCATCCGCGCTATCCTCATCAACCTTTTTCTTGGCGAGAGATTTGCTCCGCACAACCACCTTGTCGCTTGCGCGAAGGCCGCTGACAACCTCAGTATAATCCTCGCCCTGAAGGCCGATTTTAACGATCCGGCGCTTGGGCTTGAGCGGATCAGCCGAGGTGAGATAGACCGTTGGTTGATCGCCCTTGTCTGCCTTGGCGCTGTCCTTCTTTTCAGCCTCGTCACGGTCGGCCTCGCGCGGACGGAAACGCAGTGCGGCGGTTGGTACGCGGGTGACCTTTTGTTTTTGGCCTGTGATCACCTCAACATTGGCCGTCATGCCGGGAAGCAGTTTGCCGCTGCTATTATCAACGCCGAGGATGACGAGGTAACTGACAACATTCTGGTTTTCATTCGCTGCCTTGCGGATTTGATCAACGCGCGCGGCAAACGTCTCTTCGGGGTAAGCGTCAACGGTAAAGCGCACTTGCTGACCCTCGGCAATCTGGCCAATATCAGCCTCATCAACCGACGCCTCAACCTGCATCCGGGTGGTATCGGCTGCGATTTCAAATAGGTTGGGCGTCTGGAAATTGGCGGCAACCGTGGTGCCTGGCTCAACCAGCTTGTTGATCACAACGCCGCTCGCGGGCGCGATGATTGTTGTCCGGCGCAGATCAAGCTGGGCGGATGAAAGCTCCGCCATGCTCTGCGATATTTGCGCGCGCGCACTTGCGACTTGGGCGGTGGCGGTACGCGCGCCAGCCCGCGCCGAAGCAAGTGCGCTGCTCGCGGTATCAAGCCCTGATTTTGAGACAAAGCCCGTTTTTTCAAGATCGCTGCGCCGCCCAAACTCACGTCCTTGGATCGCTAGGTCGGTCTGGCTGCGCGCTACCGCTGCTTCAGCTTGAGCAAGTGTGGCTTGGGCCAGCGCAACCTGTGCCTGCGCTTGCTGAACCCTCGCGCGCAGCCGGGTAGGATCGATCTCGGCAAGCACTTGTCCGGCGGTTACCGGCGTGTTGAAATCAACATAAACGCGCGTGATCTGCCCCGAAACTTCGGCACCCACCTTGATCGTGTTAAGCGCGCGCAGCTTTCCGCTCGCGGTGACCTTGCGCGTCACTTCGCCGACGTCAACTTGTTCGGGCACATATTCGTAAGTGGGCGGCGTCGGTTTGAAAACGCCATAGCCGACCCCCAAAATAAGCAGGACGATGATCGCAGACCAGATGGGGTGACGCTTGATCCAACCAATAAAACGCGAACCCATTGTCTGTTTGCCTCACTCGCTATCGCTCTTTTGAGTGTCTTAGCGAGCTAAAACAGTGGTGGCAAGATACCTGCCGCTAAAATATCCGCCCGCACACAGCGTCAAGCTTGGCCAATAAGGCGGGGTCGCGTTTCGCCGGATCAGTGATCAGCGCATAATCAAGCACAGTATCAATCGGGCTCGTCGCGCGTTCCGCTGGTAAAATCGTCGCCAGATGCTGAACCAGCGCGCGACCCTGATCGGCATTCGCACCAAGCTGGGCAATCACTGAACTCACCTCAACATGCGCGGTTTCGGCGCGCCAGCAGTCATAATCGGTCACCATCCCGACGAGCGCATAGGGCAGCTCTGCTTCTCGCGCGAGCTTGGCCTCGGGCATCGCGGTCATCCCGATGACGTCGCAGCCCCAGCTTCGGTAAAGCATCGATTCGGCGCGGGTCGAGAATTGCGGGCCTTCCATTGCCAGATACGTCCCGCCCTCGCTTACGTTGGCCCCCGCCGCACGCGCAGCCTGCGCGACCAAGCCCGACAGGCGCGGGCACACTGGATCAGCGACTGACACATGGCCGACCAAGCCTGTGCCAAAGAAGCTTTTTTCGCGCGCAAACGTCCGGTCGATAAACTGATCGACGACAACGAATTTGCCCGGCGGCAATTCTTCCTTGAGCGAACCGACCGCCGAAATCGCGATCACATCAGTGCAGCCCGCGCGCTTGAGTACGTCGATATTCGCGCGTGCATTCACGTCGGTTGGTGAAATCACATGCCCGCGACCGTGGCGCGGCAGAAACACGAAATTGACCGCGCCAATCCGCCCTTTGAACACTGCGTCGGAGGGCTTGCCCCACGGACTTTGTATGTCAATCCACTGCGCATCCTCAAGCGCATCAATCGCGTATAGCCCAGAGCCACCCAAAATCCCGATTGTCCAACCCTGCGCCATTATGCTTCCTTGTTTGTGTGAATTGCGAACTGCCCCTAGAACAGGTTGGTGACGGATTAAACTAAGATCGTCATTCCCGCGAAGGCGGGAATCCATAATCACAGGCCTTGGGAGTATATGGACTCCCGCCTTCGCGGGAATGACGAAATGGGAGCAGCAATGCACAAAAAGCTTTTGGCACTTGCGGCGGGTTTCGCTTTGATGGCCATCCCTGTGATCGCGCTCAGCGATTCCGCCCCCCAGGTCACGCTTGCTGTTCCGGGAACGGCTGGCGGCAATGCAGGCGTGATTGACCGTTTCACGCTCCGATTCTCGGAAAACATGGTGCCGCTGGGCGATCCGCGCGCCACGCCGCCAGTGGGCGTTACCTGCCCGGTGAACGGTATCGGACGCTGGGTTGATCCGCAGACTTTCGTTCATGAATTTGCGAGTGCGCTCCCCGGCGGACTGACCTGCGCGGTTAAGCTGCGCGATGATCTCAAAAGCGCGCGCGGCGTGGGCGTCACAGGCCAGCGCGAATTCAAAATTGATACTGGCGGGCCGTCTGCCCGCGCTGTCCTTCCCGGCAGCTATGACGGCGACATTGAGGAGGATCAGGCGTTCCTCGTCGCGACCAATACGCCGCCCGCACGCCAGTCGGTTGCAAGCGCTGGATACTGTGCGGTTGATGGCATTGGTGAAAAAATCGCGCTTGATGTGCTGGGCGAAGACGTAGCTGCAAAGCTGATTGCAGGTCTAGGTGATGATAATTGGCCGCTGCGCAATTTCCTTGAAACTGCTGGCCTGCCGCAAGCCAAGGGCGCGCCGCCCGCTGCCTATAAGCAAGTCATCGCGGTTAAATGCCGCCGCCCGCTGCCGCCGGGCAAGGATATGGCGCTGGTGTGGGCAAGCAGCATCACCGATGCCGCTGGTCGCCAGTCGGGGCGCGATCAGCGCTTTGATTTCACCGTGCGCAAGCCCTTCACCGCGCGTTTTGAATGCAGCCGGACGAACCCGCAGGCGGGCTGCAATCCCGTCGAGCCAGCCTATGTCCGCTTTACCGCGCCGATTGCGGCGGAGGCGGCGGGCGCGGTGCGGCTCAAATTCGCCGATGGCACTGTGATTTCGCCTAAGCCGTCCGAAAAGGGCAAGGCGATGGTGAGCGATATCGAATTTGCAGCACCCCTGCCCGCTGCGAGCAAAGCAACGCTGATATTACCCGCGACCGTCAAGGATGAGAGCGGCCGCATCCTCGCCAATGCCGAGCGTTTCCCGCTTGAAGTGCGTGTTGATGAAGCGCCGCCGCTCGTCAAATTCGCGGCGAACTTTGGGATTGTTGAAGCCAAAGAGGGCGGCGTCCTGCCCGTAACCGTCCGCGCGGTTGAACCGGCCCTTGCCAGGCGGGTTGACAAGGTCAGCGGCGAAATGCTCCGCGTTGACGCCTCGGACGGACAAGTTGCGCAGTGGCTGCGTGATCTGAACACCGCCGATGACCGCGACGTCCGCACCGAAAAGCGCGGAAAAGAAGAGGTCGAGGTCAACTACACCGGCACCAAGGCGTTGCTTGACGGCAAGGGGCAGGCGATGTCGCTTGGCCTGCCGGGCGAGGGCAAGGATTTTGAAGTCGTCGGCATTCCGCTCAAGAACCCCGGCTTTTACGTGGTTGAGCTGGCCAGCCCCAAGCTTGGCCGGGCACTCCTGGGGCGCGATGTGCCGCGCTATGTCGCGGCGGGCGCGCTCGTCACCAACATGGCGGTGCATTTCAAATGGGGCCGCGAAGCTTCGCTCGCGTGGGTGACAGCACTTGATAGCGGCAAGAGCATCAGCGGCGCGGATGTGCGCATCACTGATAGCTGCACCGGCACTTTGCTCGCGCGCGGAACGAGCGATGCGCAAGGGCGCTTCCTGATCAAGGGCGGACTGCCTGCGCCCGAAACTTACGGCGATTGCACAACTGATACGGCGCACCCGCTGATGATTTCGGCGCGCAAATCAGGCGATTTCAGTTTCACGCTCACGGCTTGGAGCGAAGGCATCCGCCCCTATGATTTTGACTTGAACTACGGCTATTCAGCGCAAGACGACATCATTCATACGATTTTTGACCGCACGCTGATCAAGGCGGGTGAGACCATCAACATGAAGCATATCCTGCGCAAACCCGTGGCCGCCGGCTTTGCACTTGCGGGCGAACTCAAGGGTACGCTGCGGCTGTCGCACAGTGGCTCGGGCACTGAATTTGACCTGCCGCTTTCGATTGGGGGTGACGGGATCGGTGAGACGGTATGGACGGCCCCGCAAGGCGCGCCGCAGGGCGATTACGCCCTGTCAGTCATTGTCGGCGACAAGACCTATTACAGCGCGCAGAATTTCCGCGTCGATGAATTCCGCCTGCCAACGATGCGCGCGAGCGTTTCGGGGCCTAAGACCGCGCTTGTCAGGCCAAAGAGCGTACCGCTTGATCTGTTCGTCGGCTTCCTTTCGGGCGGCGGCGCACCGGGATTGCCCGTCAGCATCCGCACCGCCTTTGCCAGCGACAGCAGCAGCCCCGAAGGCTGGGACGATTGGACATTTGGCGGCCGCCCGGTGGTTGAGGGCATCGTGCCGCTGAACGGGGAGGGTGAGGAGGACACACTTCCCCTGCCGCTTTCGCAAACATTGCCGATCACGCTTAGTGGCGATGGCACCGCGCGGACGAGCATTGACATTGCCCAAGAGGTTGACGCTGCGACCGCAATGACAGTCGAGATGGATTACGCGGATGCCAATGGCGAAACGCTGACGGCGTCGCAGCGGATAAGACTGCTGTCATCGGGTGTCATGCTCGGGGTAAAGACTGACGGCTGGCTGATGCGCGATGATGACTTACGTTTGAAGTTCGCGGTGATCACGCCCGAAGGCAAAGCGGTTGGCGGGCGTCCGATCAAAGTTGCGATCTATAGTCGTGAGATCCTCACCGCGCGGCGGCGGTTGATCGGCGGATTCTACGCCTATGACAATCAGGCGCGGACGACCAAGCTTGACGCCGATTGCAGCACGACGACGGACAAGCAAGGGCTTGCCGCCTGCACGCTGTCCCCCGGCATTTCGGGTGAAGTGATCGTGGTGGCAACCACTACCGACAGCGATGGCAATGTCGCGCGGTCAGTACGTTCAGTATGGCTCGCGGGTGAGGATGAATGGTGGTTTGGCGGCGATAACGGCGACCGGATGGACATCATTCCTGAGGCCAAAATCTACAAGGCGGGCGACACGGCCAAATTCCAGGTGCGGATGCCGTTCCGCGCCGCAACCGCGCTTGTGACGGTTGAGCGCGAAGGCGTGCTCTCAAGTTTCGTTACCGAACTTTCGGGCAAAGACCCAGTGATTGAGGTGCCAATGCCGGGTGCCTATGCGCCCGATGTTTACGTCAGCGTGCTTGCGGTGCGCGGGCGGATTGGTGGCTTTAAGCTGTGGCTCGCCAATATTGCGCGCGATTGGGGATTGCCGTTCTTCAGCCGCGAAGGCGCCGCGCCAACCGCGCTCGTCGATCTCGCCAAACCGAGCTACCGCCTCGGCATTGCCAAGGTGAAGGTCGGCTGGGAGGCGCATCAATTGGGCGTCACCCTCAAAGCCGACAAGGAAAAATACGCCGTCCGCGAAACCGCGAGCATTGATGTTGCCGTCACGGAACCTGGTGGCAAACCCGCCAAATCAGCCGAAATCGCGTTTGCAGCGGTTGATGAGGCGCTGCTCCAGTTAAAGCCCAATGAAAGCTGGAAACTTATCGATGCAATGATGGGAGAACGGCCAATTTCAGTGCTGACCTCAACTGCGCAAATGCAGGTCGTCGGCAAGCGGACTTACGGTAAGAAAGCCGTAACGAGCGGTGGCGGCGGTGGCGGTGACCTGTCGGGCGTGACGCGCGATGATTTCCGCCCTGTCCTCCTCTGGCGCGGGCGCGTCGCGCTTGACGCAGCGGGCCGCGCGCGGATTCCAGTTGCGCTCTCTGAGTCGCTCTCGGCATTCCGCATGGTCGCGGTCGCGAGCAGCGGCGTCGGCCTGTTCGGCACAGGTGAGGCCAGCGTGCGGACATCCCAAGATTTGCAGATATTCTCAGGGCTGCCGCCGCTTGTCCGCTCAGGCGATTTTTACGGCGCGAGCTTCACGCTGCGCAACGCATCGGACAAGGCAATGACGGTTACGGCCACAGTCGGCGTTACCCCGAGCATCGCCAAAGGCCCGCCGCTGACGGTGACGATACCAGCAGGCGGGGCAGTGCCAGTGACGTGGAACCTGACTGCGCCGGGCAATGCGGCAAAGCTTGACTGGCGGGTTGAGGCTAAATCGGCTGACGGTAAAGCAGTTGACCAGATTGCAGTCAGCCAAGCCGTGATCCCCGCCGTTCCCGTCGAGATATGGGCGGCCACGCTCGCGCGGGTGGGTGCGGGCACGTCGCTTCCGCTCGCTGCGCCTGCCGGAACGCTAAGCGGTACTGGCTTTGTTGACGTGAAACTGTCGGACAGCCTCGCGCCGCCACTTGCTGGGGTGCGCAGCTATATGGGAAGCTACCCCTACACCTGTTTTGAACAGCGTTTGAGCCGCGCTGTTGTCCTCAGCGACGCGGGCGCGTGGACGGTGCTCGGCGGCGATATTCCGGCCTACATGGATAGTGACGGCCTGCTCCGTTACTTCCCGATGGCCGGGCTATCAGGCTCCGAGGCGCTGACCGCTTATGTGTTGTCGATGACGGCGGAGGCGGGCTTTGTGATCCCTGAGGCCCCCAAAGCGCGGATGATTGAGGCGATGAAGGCGGTCGTCGATGGTCGCCTCAAACGTGAGAACCCGTGGGCGAGCAATGATGCCCTCACTCGGATCGCAGCGCTTGCCGCACTCGCCCGCAGCGGTGAGGCAACGCCTGCGATGCTTTCCACTGTCTCCATCTCGCCCGCCGACATGCCAACCTCGGCACTCGTCGACTGGATCACCGCGATTGACCGCACCAAGGGCGCGAACACCACCCTTCGCGAAACGGCAGAGCGGACACTGCGGCAGCGGATCATTTATGAAGGCTCACGACTTGATCTTGCCGACAAGGATAACGCCGCATGGTGGATGATGACATCGGCTGATGAAACCGGGATTAAGGCGCTGCTCACCGCGCTTGGTCGTCCGGGTTGGAGCGCCGACGCACCCAAGATGATGGTCGGCGTCTCGCTGCGGCAACGGCGCGGGCATTGGGATACAACGCCCGCCAACGCGTGGGGCACGATCGCCGCGCGCCGCTTCGCCAGCCTCTATCCGGCCAGCGCTATTACCGGCACGACAACAGTGAGTTTAAGCGGGGTCAACCGCACCCAAGGCTGGCCAATGGCGAGCGGCACCGCCCCCTTGCGTCTACCGCTTACACTAGCGAAAACACCATTGGTTTTCGCGCATAGCGGCGGCGCTGGGCCGTGGGCGATGATTTCGGTCTCGGCTGCTGTGCCGCTCAAACAGCCGCTGTTTGCTGGTTACCGGATCAGCAAGACCGTCAGCATCGTTTCGCAGAAAAACAAGGGCCGTTTCACACGCGGTGACGTGATCAAGGTGCGGATCACCGTTGACGCTAATGCCGAACGCAATTGGGTGGTGGTGAGTGACCCGGTGCCGCCGGGTGCAACGATCATCGGCAATCTTGGCGGGCAATCGAGCATTCTCGGGGCTGCGGCTGGCGGCAGCGAGGGCGTGTCACCAAGCTATGTCGAGCGCGGCAATGAGGCGTGGCGCGGCTATTTCGAATGGGTGCCGCGCGGCCAGTTTGTGACTGAATATGCGCTGAGGCTCAATGGCTCAGGCCGCTTCACCCTGCCGCCCACC
>JAYTMV010000132.1:0-4572 GCA_043728175.1 Sphingomonadales bacterium | reverse complement strand
GGAGAGACGAATGCGCGCGACCCCCAATTTTGATTTTGCACTTGGCGAAAATGCCGACATGATCCGTGAGACGACCGCGCGCTTTGCCGATGAACGGATCGCTCCGCTTGCGGCCAAGGTCGATGCCGAAGATTGGTTCCCGCGTGATCTATGGCCCGAAATGGGTGCGCTTGGACTACACGGGATTACCATTGCGGAGGCCGATGGCGGGCTTGGGCTTGGCTATCTTGAACATGTTGTCGCGATTGAAGAAGTCAGCCGCGCGAGCGCTTCTGTTGGGCTTAGCTACGGCGCGCATTCAAATCTGTGCGTTAATCAGATTGGTCGGTGGGGCAATCCTGAGCAAAAGGCGAAATATCTGCCCAAGCTGATTTCGGGTGAACATATCGGCAGCCTCGCCATGTCCGAAGCAGGGGCGGGTTCTGACGTTGTTTCGATGAAACTCAAGGCCGAGGCGGTGCAGGGCGGTTACGTCCTCAACGGCACAAAATTCTGGATCACGAATAGCGCCTATGCTGATACGTTGGTCGTTTATGCCAAGACGGGCGATGGCAGTCGCGGGATCACGGCGTTCCTGATTGAAAAGGATATGCCGGGTTTCAGCATTGGCCAAAAGATTGACAAAATGGGGATGCGCGGATCGCCGACGGCAGAACTCGTATTCAATGATTGCGAAGTGCCCGAGGAAAATATCATGGGGCCGCTCAATGGCGGTGTCGGCGTTTTGATGAGTGGCCTTGATTATGAACGCGCGGTGCTTGCGGGGATTGGCCTTGGCATCATGCAGGCCTGCCTTGATACTGTCATCCCTTACATCCGTGAACGCAAGCAGTTTGGCGTTCCCATCGGGAGCTTCCAATTGATGCAGGCCAAGGTGGCCGACATGTATGTCGCGCTCAATTCGGCGCGCGCCTATGTTTACGCGGTGTGCCGCGCGTGTGATGCGGGGCAGACAACGCGGTTTGATGCGGCGGGTGCAGTGCTGCTTTCCAGCGAGAACGGCGTCAAGGTAGCGCTAGAGGCAATCCAGGCACTTGGCGGCGCGGGCTATACCAAAGACTGGCCGGTGGAGCGATATCTGCGCGACAGCAAACTCATGGATATCGGCGCGGGGACGAATGAGATACGCCGGATGCTCATCGGACGGGAGTTGATTGGGGCATGAGCGCACCAGTGTTGGAAACGAACCTCACTTTAGATGATGAGAAAGTGCGCGCGAACGGCGCACACAACCGCGCGTTGCGTGATGAGCTTTGGGCCAAAGTTGCCGAGGCTGCTTTGGGCGGCAATGAGAAGTCGCGTGAGCGGCATACGTCGCGGGGCAAGCTGTTGCCGCGTGAGCGGGTCGAGCGCTTGCTTGATCCCGGCTCGCCGTTCCTCGAAATCGGTCAGCTTGCGGCGAATGATCTTTATGACGGTGAAGTTCCGGGCGCTGGCATCATCACTGGCATCGGTCGCGTATCGGGCCGCCAGTGCATGATTGTGTGCAATGACGCGACGGTGAAGGGCGGCACTTATTATCCGATGACCGTCAAAAAGCATCTGCGCGCGCAGGAGATTGCCGAGGCCAATCGCCTGCCGTGCATTTACCTCGTCGATAGCGGCGGCGCGAACCTGCCGCATCAGGACGAGGTTTTTCCAGACCGCGACCATTTTGGCCGGATTTTCTTCAATCAGGCGAATATGAGCGCCAAGGGCATCCCGCAAATCGCCTGCGTGATGGGTAGTTGCACCGCTGGTGGTGCCTATGTCCCCGCGATGTCCGACGAGTCTGTGATTGTCCGCAACCAAGGCACGATTTTCCTCGCGGGGCCTCCTCTTGTGAAGGCCGCGACGGGCGAGGAAATCAGCGCCGAGGATCTGGGCGGCGGCGATTTGCACGGACGCAAATCGGGCGTGGTCGATCATGTCGCCGAAAATGACGAACATGCGCTGACGATTGTGCGCGATATTATCAGCCACCTTGGGCTGATCCACAAACCAGACATTGATCTCAAAGACCCGCGCCCACCCAAATACGATGCTGAAGAACTTTACGGCGTTATCCCCGACGACGTCCGCGCGCCTTATGACGTCCACGAAGTCATCGCGCGCATCGTCGACGGCAGCGAGTTTCACGAATTCAAGGCGCTCTACGGCAGCACGCTCGTCTGCGGCTTCGCGCATATCTGGGGAATGCCTGTCGCGATCCTCGCCAATAACGGCGTTCTGTTTTCGGAAAGCGCGGTCAAAGGCGCGCATTTCATCGAACTCGCCTGCCAGCGGCGGATACCACTGCTGTTCCTCCAGAACATCAGCGGCTTCATGGTCGGCGGCAAATATGAGGCGGAGGGGATCGCCAAGCACGGCGCAAAACTCGTGACGGCGGTGGCGACGGCGAGCGTGCCCAAGATCACCGTGCTGATCGGCGGCAGCTTTGGCGCAGGCAATTACGGCATGTGCGGGCGCGCCTATTCGCCGCGCTTCCTGTTCACCTGGCCCAATGCGCGGATTTCGGTGATGGGCGGCGAACAGGCGGCGAGCGTGCTGGCGACCGTCCACCGCGACGCCGATAAATGGACGCCCGAAGAGGCGGAAGCCTTCAAGGCGCCGATCCGCCAGAAATATGAAGACGAAGGCAATCCCTATCACGCAACCGCCCGGATGTGGGACGACGGGATTATCGACCCGGCGCAGACTAGGGATGTGCTGGGGCTGGCGTTCGCGGCGGCGCTGAACGCGCCGGTTGAGGAGGGACCCCGGTTTGGGGTATTTAGGATGTGAGAGGGTAATAATGGGATATGCAAGTATGGACGATTTGTTAGAGTTAGCCTTTGGCATCATGCAGCTTGATGCTGAAGAAGCATCGCTTGGCAAAGGACGCGAATGGAAAGCGGCCAAAAAGCAGTATGAAGCCGCAGTTGAGGAGTTCAATTCCAAACGGAAGGACTACGTCAATTCGCTACTGGTCAAGGGCGAAGATTGGTCGGTTATTCCTAATGATGTTGCGGAGCAGTTGGACGGCATCCAAGCCGGGGCAGATGCTTCTTGGCATCCTGCTATCCAATACACACGCGAAAACCTTCTCTCATTCCTAACCAAAGAAGCAGGTCGCAAGCCAGTCGTTCGAGACATAATAAAGTGGACGCCGATGGTATTGGGTGTCGCGGCGGCAATTGCTTATTTTGGCATCAGGCTGACAAGCGGCGTAGAGATCACCGCCCCGATAGAAACGAAAATGGGCATACAGCAACGGGCTGCGGCAACCGAAAAAGTCATTCGGTACGACGACTGGATGGGAACACAGGTTCGACGTGGGGGATGGGTCAAGGGCATTATGCTATGGCCCATCGAGCCCGACGAGGCCGAAATTAAGGGAGCGGGCGAGTTCGTTTCTCTGGCTCTCGAAGGCTATGACGTCTTAGCGCAAAAGCGGGAAATATGTGGAACGCTAATTGGGGGTTACGGTGATAAGCTTTCTAAGGAACAGATCAGTTTCACCGGCGACATCGCGGAACAAATGCAGCGGGATGATATCAAATGGGACACACCGCCGGTGATGACCGTCCTCCAGCCGGTCAAGGCAAAATTCCCATGCTGACCTCGGCTCGATGATCCAGTTCCTCCTCATCGCCAATCGGGGCGAAATCGCTTGCCGGATCATCCGCACCCAATTCCTCCCCCAGTGGGGGAGGGGAACCAGCGTAGCTGGTGGAGGGGCAGGTCAGGCTGGGCGTGATGGTGTTTTCAAGGGGCGGTGTTTGGTCGTTGGTCAGGCTTGTGGTGTCGGTGGATCAGGACAACTTGCCTGTGCCCCTCCACCATCCTTTGGATGGTTCCCCTCCCCGGGACGGGGAGGAATGGCGTGATTACTGGGCCGATTGATATAGTTAAACGCGCGCGGAAGTTGCGGAGTGAGATGTCTTTGCCGGAAACTGTGCTTTGGCGGGTGTTCAGGACGCGGCCCGAGGGTTTGAAGTTTCGGCGGCAGCATCCGGCGGGTCTCTATGTGCTCGATTTCTACTGCGCGGCGGCTAGGCTGGCGATTGAAATTGATGGTACGGCGCATGATGGCATTCGTGCGGCACAGGCCGATGCGGCGCGGGCGCATTTTTTGCGGTCGCAGCATGTAGCGACGTTGCGGGTTCCGGCGAAAGTCGTGCTGGAGGATTTGGAGGCGGTGGTGATGCGGATTGTCGAGGTGTGTTTGGAGCGGGTGGATAAGATTGTGCAGCGTCGGGGGAACTTGCGGGTGCCCCTCCACCATCCTGTGGATGGTTCCCCTCCCCGTGTCGGGGAGGAATTATGATAGCGTCACTTTTGATCGCCAATCGGGGCGAAATTGCTTGCCGGATTATTCGGACGGCTCGCGCGATGGGCATCCGCTCCGTTGCGGTCTATTCGGATGCTGACGCGAAGGCGCTGCATGTGCGGCAGGCGGATGAGTCTGTGCACATCGGGCCGTCTCCGGCGCGGGAAAGCTATTTGGTGGGTGAGAAGATCATCGCCGCCGCGCTCGCTACGGGGGCTGAGGCGATCCATCCGGGTTATGGGTTCCTCTCTGAGAATGCTGCGTTCGCGCAGGCCGTGATC
>JAYTMV010000131.1:0-9308 GCA_043728175.1 Sphingomonadales bacterium | reverse complement strand
TGGGGGAAACTGCCGTTACGGTTGACGCGTAAATTGACCAACAGGTGGCCCACTGATGACAATCGAACTCAAAATGCCCGCGCTTTCCCCAACGATGGAGGAAGGCACGCTCGCCAAATGGATGATCAAGGTCGGCGATACCGTCAAATCGGGTGACCTGATGGCCGAGATTGAAACCGACAAGGCGACGATGGAATTTGAAGCGGTTGACGAGGGCGTAGTCACCGAAATCTTGGTTGCTGAGGGCAGTGAGGGCGTGAAGGTTGGTACCGTGATCGCGCGGATCGCGGGCGAGGGGGATGAGGCAGAAAAGCCCTCTCCCCTTCAGGGGAGAGGGTTGGGAGAGGGGGCAGTGACGGTTTCTGCTACACTGCCGCCTCCGCCTGCTCCTCCGAAACTTCCCCTCTCCCCGGCCCTCTCCCCTGAAGGGGAGAGGGAGAAGGGCAGCAGGATCATCGCAAGTCCGCTCGCCAAACGGTTGGCGGCAGCTCAAGGGATTGACCTTGCGGGCATCAAGGGTAGCGGCCCGAATGGCCGGATCGTGAAGGCTGACCTTGAAGGGGTAACGCCGGGAGCAGTTGCGCCTGCGCAAGTTGCCGCCACAGCCCCGGTATCGGCTGCACCAGCGCTTGCGCCTGCTGCACCCGCCCCAATCCCCGATTTCGGCATCCCGCATGAGGCGGTCAAGCTCAGCGGAATGCGCAAAACCATCGCGCGCCGCCTGACCGAGAGCAAGCAGACGGTACCGCATATCTATCTCACGGTCGATATCCGGCTTGACGCGCTCTTGAAACTGCGCGGCGAACTCAACGCGGGGCTGGCGTCACGCGGGGTGAAGCTGTCGGTTAATGATATGCTGATCAAGGCGCTCGGCGTTGCGTTGGTTCAGGTGCCAAAGTGCAACGTCAGCTTCGCGGGCGATACGATGCTGATGTACAGCCGCGCCGACATTTCAGTCGCGGTCAGCGTGCCCAACGGCCTGATCACCCCGATCATTACCGATGCAGGCGCGAAGAGCATCTCCACCGTCTCCACCGAAATGGCGGCACTCGCGGCGAAGGCCAAGGACGGCAAGCTCCAGCCGCACGAATATCAAGGCGGCACCGCATCACTCAGCAATATGGGGATGATGGGCATCAAGCAGTTTGAGGCCGTCATCAACCCGCCGCAGGGCATGATCATGGCCATCGGCGCAGGCGAGAAGCGGCCCTATGTGGTCGATGATGCGCTCGCGATTGCCACAGTGATGTGCGCGACGGGGTCGTTTGATCACAGGGCGATTGACGGCGCGGATGGGGCGATGCTGATGAAGGTGTTCAAGGAATTGGTGGAGACGCCGCTGGGGCTGGTGGCTTAGGTGCTAGCAACAGCGAACAATCCCTCTCCCCCTGCGGGAGAGGGTGGCCCGGAGGGCCGAGTGTGGGGTAGCGCCGCGTCTGCGGCGCACAAGACTCTCGCTGAAGCTCAGGCTCGAAGCAAACTGCTTATCCAGCGTGCGAGACACATGCGCGCGAACCCGACTGACGCCGAGCGCACGCTTTGGCACCTGCTGCGTGACCGCAGGCTAGACCATCTTAAATGGCGGCGGCAATTCATCGTTGATGACCGCTATATAGTTGATTTTGCCTGCCTCTCGCATCGCCTGATCATCGAAGCTGACGGAAGCCAGCACGACGACAGTCGCGAAGACGCACAGCGTGACGACTGGTTGAAGTCCCAAGGCTTCACCATATTGCGATTCTGGAACAGTGACGTGCTGACCAACATTGCTGGTGTCGCAGACGCGATAATGGCAGCGGTTGAGTCTTTTGGCGCGCAGACGCGCGCGACCCCACACCCTTCCGCCGCTACGCGGCTCCCTCCCTCTCCCGCAAGGGGAGAGGGGTTTTCGTTCAATAATTGTTCTAGGTCAGACTAATGATTTGGGTTTTATTGATTTTCGCCGTTGTTGCGTTATTTTTAGTGTTTGCTAAAATAAGATCCAAAAATGATGCCGACGTAAAAATTTTTATACAAAGAGATCACTTGAATTCTCTAACCCCCGAGGAGCAACAAAAGCTAGCAAATGATTGCAGAAACGCAGCATTTGAAGGGTATAAACAAGGATTTGAGTTTGCGAATTCGGCTGGCAAGTCCTTGGATTTCTGTCATCAAGTTGGTATCCTTGAAGCTGCTAGATGCGTGCTGGTCAACGCAAAAGAAAATCGAGAGAATGATAAAATTACTCGGGCGCTTCAGATGGAGACTGCACCATTCAACAAAATAGAAGCAGATTTGAGTAGGCGTGCCTTTACCGAATACCTTGTTTGGAAATTTTTCCCTGAACAAGCGAATGTATCACCTATACAAGAAGTGATGCGGCAGTTCGTTAACAATATCTACGATAAAAATCCGGATAGCGTAAGCGGTAATGCGTTTCGATACGACGCCATATATTCCAAAAAATATGACTGGCAGCACTTTGCTTTAGCTGCTGCAAATGAACGAGCTAGAGAGGTAAAATGACAACGACCTACGATCTCATCGTCCTCGGCTCCGGCCCCGGTGGCTATGTCGCCGCGATCCGTGCTGCCCAACTTGGCCTCAAGGTTGCGATTATCGAGCGCGAAAATCTCGGCGGCATCTGCCTCAACTGGGGTTGTATCCCGACCAAGGCGCTGCTGCGTTCGGCGGAGATTTTTCATTATATGCAGCACGCGGGCGATTACGGGCTGACCGCGACCAATATCAGCGCGGACATCGATGCTGTGGTCAAACGCTCGCGCGGGGTGGCGAAGCAGCTTAATCAGGGCATTGGCCATCTGATGAAGAAGAATAAAATCACCGTCCATATGGGCGATGGTGCCATCACCGCGCCCGGCAAACTCACCGTCACCAAAGATGGCAAGTCCGAAGACCTGACCGCGAAGAATATCATCATCGCCACGGGTGCCCGCGCGCGTGATTTGCCCTTTGCGCCGGCCGATGGGAAACGCATCTGGACGTACCGTCACGCGATGGTGCCGCCTGAGATGCCGACCAAGCTGCTCGTCATCGGATCGGGCGCGATCGGGATCGAATTTGCGAGCTTTTACAATGATATGGGTGCGAAAGTGACCGTCGTTGAAATGCTTGACCGCGTCGTTCCGGTTGAGGATGCCGACGTTTCCGCTTTCCTCGAAAAAGTGCTGACCAAGCAGGGCATGACGATCATGACCGGGGCTGGCGTTGAAACGATCAAGGCGAGCGCGGGCGGCATTTCTGCAAGCATCAAGGACAAGGATGGCAAGGTCACCACATCCGAATTCAGCCATGTGATCGTCGCGGTTGGCATCGTCCCCAATACTGAGAATATCGGGCTGGAGGCGCTTGGCATCAAAACCACTAAGGGGCATATCGATACCGATGCGATGTGCCGGACAAATATTCCCGGCATCTGGGCGATAGGCGATGTCACCGCGCCGCCATGGCTTGCGCACAAGGCGAGCCATGAGGGCGTGATCGCGGCGGAGGCAATCGCGGGCGGACACCCACACGCGATGAACCCGCTCAACATTCCGGGCTGCACATATTGCCACCCGCAAATCGCGAGCGTTGGCCTGACCGAGGCCAAGGCGAAGGCGGCGGGCTATGACGTGAAGGTCGGCAATTTCCCCTTCATCGGTAACGGCAAAGCAATTGCACTGGGTGAGGCGGAGGGTTTCATCAAGACGGTGTTCGACGCGAAAACGGGCGAACTGCTCGGCGCGCACATGATCGGCGCTGAGGTGACTGAACTGATCCAAGGCTATACCGTTGGCAAGACGGCCGAACTGGTCGAGGCCGATTTCATGGGCACCGTCTTTCCGCATCCGACGCTGAGTGAGATGATGCATGAGAGTGTGCTGAGTGCGTATGGGCGGGCACTGCATTTTTAGGGGTGTGCTGCGCCTCACCCAAACCCGCTCACCCTGAGCCTGTCGAAGGGTTCCCTTCTTTGACGCCAGAGAAGGAAGGGAGGGCTTCGACAGCGACCCGCTGGGAGCCAGCCCGAACGGGGAAGTTGGTATCTCCAAGGATATTAAAATAACGCTGTCCTACACGCGCCCGCTTTGGCAAACTTGCGCCGCTCCACTTTTGGAACCGAGATTGGCAGGCCAATGAAAAACTACCGATTCAGTGTCAACTTCCTGAGATTTCCGCGAAAAATGATTAAAGCACTCGCGCTCATGAATCGACCAACATAATGGCCTTAGGTACCCACGATTTCACCCCCGATCCGCGCAATGATGCGATCCTGATTAACGTCAATGGCACGCTCACCCCGCGCGCGCAGGCGGTGGTTTCGGTATTTGACAGCGACATTTTGAATGATCCGGCGGGGCCACAAACAGCGGACGGAATTTGGGGCAGGCATTGGTACTGCGCGGTTGAGGCAAGCACTAGGTTTGCGCCGTCGCCGACGAATATGCCCAAGCTGAGCGACGCCGCTCGCAGAATCGCCGATGAATGTGAGGCGGATTATGCGCGGCTGGCGGCATTGCGGATTGCGGCGATATCGCATCCCAGTTGATCCCGCCGCGCGGCTGCGCTAAGGGCAGCGGCTTGATCCGAATTGGAATTGCACTCAGCTCATGTACACCTTTTTTCTCGTCGTTCACGCCATTGTCGCGGCAGCCCTTGTTGGCGTTATTCTTATGCAGCGTTCTGAAGGCGGCGGGCTGGCAGGCGGCGGTAATCCGGCGGGGCTGATGTCGGCGCGCGGTGCGGCGGATTTCCTCACGCGGATGACATCGGTGTTGGCAACCTTGTTTGTCACGCTTTCGATTGCGCTCGCCGCGATTGCGATCACCAATCGTGCGCCTGATGACCTTGATACATCGCTTGCGCGCAAGGCCGCCACCGCGCCTGTTGCCCCGCCGATGGGTGTGCCAATGGCAGGCGGAACGCCGAGCCAGCCAGCAGGTGAAGGGCCGATCATCGAAGATAATATAGTTGTACCAGCAAAGCCTGACGCAAAGCCATCGGCCGAAAAAGCGACGCCAAAGCCAGCCGCGCGTGAGGCTGCACCTGCGGCTAAAGTCGCGACGCCCAAGCCAGAGGCTGCCAAACCTGCGGCTGAAAAAGCGGCCCCTCCACCCGTTGCAGCGCCACCAGTGGAAACGGGAAATAGCCCACAATAATATTTTCGTTTTTGGGATTCTCGGCCTTGCCTATTCGGGGGGACAGCGCTTAAGCCTCTTCTCCCATGGCGCGGTTTATTTTTATCACCGGCGGCGTGGTTTCCTCGCTCGGCAAAGGTCTCATGGCGGCGTCGCTTGGCGCGCTGTTGCAAGCACGCGGCTATAAAGTCCGCATTCGCAAATTTGATCCTTATTTAAATGTCGATCCGGGGACGATGTCGCCCTATCAGCACGGCGAAGTCTATGTGACTGACGACGGCGCAGAGACTGACCTTGATCTCGGCCATTATGAACGTTTCACTGGGGTTTCTGCGCGGCAGTCAGACAATGTAACTTCAGGCCGGATTTACCAGCAGATTATCACACGCGAACGACGCGGCGATTATCTCGGCGCTACGGTTCAGGTCATCCCGCACGTCACCGATGCGATTAAGCAGTTCGCGCAGGCTGAAACTGACGATCTTGATTTTGTCCTGTGTGAAATTGGCGGCACCGTTGGTGATATCGAATCGCTGCCCTTCATTGAGGCGATCCGTCAGCTTCGCAACGATATTGGCCGCACGAATACGGTGTTTATCCATGTGACACTCGTGCCCTATATCGCTGCGGCGGGCGAACTGAAGACCAAGCCAACGCAGCATAGCGTGCGCGAATTAACGAGCCTTGGCATTCAGCCCGATATCCTGCTGTGCCGCACTGAACATCCCCTGCCCGAGGGGGAGCGCGCCAAGATCGCGCTTTTCTGCAACGTCCGTAAAGAAGCCGTTATTCAGGCGCTTGACGCCTCATCAATCTATGCCGTTCCGCTGCAATATCACCGTGAGGGGCTTGATGATGAAGTGCTGCGCGCGTTTGGGATTGAACCCGGCGCTGCACCTGATTTGAGCCGCTGGAATGATGTGATAGACCGGCAATACAATCCCGAAGGCGAAGTCACCATCGGCGTCGTCGGCAAATATGTCGGGCTTCAGGATGCGTATAAATCTCTCAATGAAGCACTCGCTCACGGCGGGATCGCCAATCGCGTGAAGGTGCATATCCGCTGGATTGATGCCGAGCTGTTTGAAAGCGCAGACAGCGATGTCGCCGCGCTGCTTGAGCCGCTTGACGCAATCCTTGTGCCCGGTGCCTTTGGCGAACGCGGGGCCGAGGGCAAAATCGCGAGCATCCGCTTCGCGCGTGAACGGGGTGTGCCCTTCTTTGGCATTTGCTTTGGAATGCAAATGGCCTGTGTTGAAGCGGCGCGCAACCTTGGCGGGATTGCGACGGCGTCTTCAACCGAATTTGGGCCGACGTCAGAACCCGTCGTTGGCCTGATCACCGAATGGATGACAGCAGAGGGACTACAACAGCGCGAGGCAGGCGGCGATCTTGGCGGCACGATGCGGCTTGGTGCCTATGACGCAGTGCTGACGGGCAACAGCCATATCGCGAGTATTTATAACAGCACGATGATTTCGGAGCGCCACCGTCACCGCTACGAGGTGAATGTCGGTTACCGCGACGTGCTTGAGAAAAACGGGCTTTTGTTCAGCGGCATGTCACCCGATGGTGCGCTGCCAGAGATTGTTGAGCGGCCTGATCATCCGTGGTTTGTAGGCGTTCAGTTCCATCCCGAACTCAAGAGCCGCCCACTTGATCCGCATCCGTTGTTTGCGAGTTTCGTGGCAGCGGCGGTCAAGCAGAGTCGGCTGGTTTAATCTCGCGCATCAATCCTTCTTGCGCGGTCGAGGCAACGAGTGTGCCATCGCGGGTGAAGATTGATCCGAAATTCATACTTCGCCCGCCGCCAGTCCACGGACTTTGGCAGGCATAGAGCAGCCAGTCATCAACCTGGCACGGCGCGTGAAACCAGATCGCATGATCAAGGCTGGTCGAAAAAACATTGTCGTGCATCCAGCTTAGCCCGTGCGGCAATGTGCCTGTCGAGAGCAGCGACATATCAGTGGCATAGGCAAGGATCGCGCGGTGCATTGTGGCATCATCGCCAATTGGTTTGGCAAGGCGAAACCAAGTGTTTTGACTGGGCACACTTTTTTCGCCGACTAACCAATTGCGCGGCTCCACCGGGCGCGATTCAAATGGACGCGGGCGGGTGAAGATTCTCTGGTAACGCTCAGGAATCCGGTCACGCAATTCGGCGCGGATCTCGGCGTCACTGCGCAGCGCCTCGGGCATTGCCACCTGCGGCATGACCGCTTGATGCGAAAGCCCGGTTTCAGGGCGTTGAAACGAGGCTGACAGCGTGAGGATCACCTTGTCATTCTGTCGGGCGACAACGCGCCGATTCGAGAAACTGCCGCCGTCATAATCGCGTTCAACTTGATACTGGGTTTCGCTCCCTTCAGCACCTGGCCGCATGAAGTAAGCGTGGAGCGAATGCGCAATTCGGTCTTCAGCAACCGAATTTTGCGCCGCCATCAAGGCCTGTGCGATCACCTGACCACCAAAAACGCGCCCGATACCATCAGGCTTGATCCCGCCCAGATAACTGTCATCTCCAACCGCTGTCACAGTGAGCAAAGCGATCAGCGCGTCAACTTCGCGGTAGTTAGGATTGTAATCGGCTTTTGTCACTATGGCCTCACAGGATTGACGTTGCGGTCAATGCCGTGCCGATTGCCTTTGGGCAAGCCTGATTAGAGAAGCCCTGCCTCACGAAAGCTATATTGTTGATCGCCTGCGACAATCACATGATCATCAATGGAAACACCAAGTGGACTGAGTATACGCGCCATATCGCGCGTTTGTTTAATGTCGTTACGGCTCGGTTTAGGGTCACCGCTTGGATGATTGTGCATTAAAATGATGCTACGCGCATTCAAGTTGAGGGCATTATGCGTAATTTTGCGGACAGGCACTGAAAGTGTATCAATACCATCTGAACAGGTTTCACCAACTTGGATTAAGCGGTGCTGATCGTCAAAATAACCAATTACCAGATGTTCGATACTTTTATCGGCTATTTTATAAGACGCACGGATACAAAACGCTTTCACATTTTTTGTCGGAAAATCAGGATGAAAATTGTATAAAAGCGACATACTCTTACTTTGAATCAACTCGCCCTTAGATGCCAGCTTTGACAAGTCCATTTTGGACTGATCGAACGTGTAAATTATCCAATGTGGAATAAGAACATAAAGTGTAACTCCTGCAATTGAAAAAAGTTCCCTGTTATGTGATTTGCGCGCGCGGGCTAAGCCTTCTAAGGTTGCCCAAACTCATATCATTGGAGCAGTTATGGCGGCGATGCGGCAAATCGATCATTTTATCTCAGGCGGTGCAGGTGGTGGCAGTGCGCGCGTTGGTGATGTGTTTGATCCCAATAACGGCGGCGTTCAAGCCCAAGTCGCACTCGGCGACGCAGCAGTGCTCGAACGCGCCGTGCAAGCGGCACTCAAAGCCCAACCAACATGGGCGGCGACCAACCCACAGCGCCGCGCGCGGGTGATGTTTGAATTTAAGCGGTTGGTTGAGGCCAATATGGATGCGCTCGCCCACATGCTCAGTTCCGAACACGGCAAGGTGATCGCCGACTCAAAAGGCGATATTCAGCGCGGGCTTGAAGTGATCGAGTTTTGCTGCGGCATCCCGCATGTTTTGAAGGGCGAATATACCCAAGGCGCAGGGCCGGGGATTGATGTTTATTCAATGCGTCAGCCGCTTGGCATTGGCGCAGGCATCACGCCGTTTAACTTTCCGGCGATGATTCCGCTGTGGATGTCAGGTGTTGCGATTGCGACAGGTAATGCGTTTATCATTAAACCAAGCGAGCGTGATCCTTCAGTGCCGGTTCGCCTCGCTGAGCTCTTCATTGAGGCAGGCTTGCCCGAGGGTATTTGCCAAGTCGTTCACGGTGATAAGGAAATGGTTGACGCGATCCTTGATCATCCAGCGATTGCAGCGGTGAGCTTTGTGGGTTCATCGGACATCGCGCACTATGTCTATCAACGCGGGGTCGCTGCGGGCAAACGTGTGCAGGCGATGGGCGGGGCGAAGAACCACGGGATTGTGATGCCCGATGCTGATCTGGATCAGGTGGTAAATGATCTTTCGGGCGCTGCATTTGGTTCGGCGGGTGAACGCTGCATGGCATTGCCAGTCGTGGTGCCGGTTGGTGAGAAAACAGCAATTGCGCTGCGTGAGAAAATGATTCCAGCGATG
>JAYTMV010000130.1:0-10051 GCA_043728175.1 Sphingomonadales bacterium | reverse complement strand
GCGCGTCCATATACGTCTCCTGTTCGTCTTTGTTATGTCTTTAACCAGCGATAAAAGATTCGTCGAGCGGCGAAAACATTATCGTCCCCGAATAAAGTTTCGCACGTCACGCGTCAGCTTTGCCCGGTCTTCATCACGCACATACATCATGTGGCCCGCATCATAATAATGAAACTGGATGCGATCCTGCGGTATCCCACTGCGCGACAGCGAATACTCAGCGCCAAAAAAAGGCGTGGCAAAGTCATAATAGCCCTGCGCGACGAATATCCGCAGGCCGCTATTTTCGCGCAGCGCCTTGCCAAGATAGGGCGCGACGTTGAAATAAAATTTGCCATCACCCTCCATGCTCCAATCCCAATCACGCACCCCGCCAATCGTCACATATTGGCGCTCGGTTTTGAAATTGAGCGTAGTGCGCGCGTAAGCATTGAATGCAGCGGTGTAGCCCGCATCAATCCCATAAAAACTTGGATCGTTATCAGGCTCTTCGCCGGCTGAATCGAGGTCGATCCCAAGATAGCGGCTATCAAGGCGGCCCACTGTCCGCCCCCGGTCACGCAGCAATTCCTTATAAAAACGCCCCGGTAAGACGCGCAGATCAGCGCGATCAAGATAGCTTTCCGATAGCCCAGAAAAACGCGCAAGCTTTGCACGGACATTGGCGCGCTCATCGGCGGGAAGCGCGGCGCCCTTGATCAGCGCCGAAAGATATTCGCCGCCCGCAAACGTCCGCGCTTGCGCCACGAAACTGGCCAGATCAGATGGTCGATTGGCGACCTTATTATGATACCACGCCGTTGCGGCCATCGTCGGCATATTCACAACATAGGCCATCTCATTGCCGGGCACCTCGGCCTGTGCGCCAAAATCGAGGATTGTCGAAATCAGGATGATACCGTTCAGCGCGACATCATTGTAACTGCCCTCAAGTTCCTTAGCGACTGCGGCAGAGCGCGTCGTGCCATAGCTTTCCCCGCCGAGATATTTGGGCGCGTTCCAGCGGTTATTATCGCTTAGCCACCCGCGAATAAATTGGGCGACCGATTTGGCGTCCTTGGTAACGCCCCAAAATTCCTTTGGCTCGACCTTACCGAGCGCGCGGCTGAACCCCGTGCCCACAGGATCAATGAACACAATATCAGTAACGTCGAGCAAGCTCTCAGGATTATCGACGATTGGGTAGGGCGGCGCACCGTCGTCACGCGCATCCGAGGGAATCGCGACGCGTTTTGGCCCGAATGCACCCATATGAAGCCACAGTGACGCTGAACCCGGCCCGCCGTTGAACAGGAATGTCACCGGGCGGCGCGGGTCATTGCCATCCTTGGTGTAAGCGGTGGAATAGATGCTTGCGCGCGGGGTGCCATCCTCGCCCTTCAAATAGGTCTCACGCGCGGTGGCAGTATAGCTTACACTCACTCCACCAAATTGCCCCGAGTGCCTGGTTACCGACACAATCGGTGCGGGCATATCAGACGCCTTATCGGCCATTCCCGGTTCGACAGGTTTATCAGCGGCAAGCGTTGGCGCGCCAAGGCTGAGTAGTCCTGTCACCAGAAATATTTGTTTGATCCGCATCAGCGTTCCCCTGTCTAATCCAAACTGTGCAGAAATCCCGCCGCCTGCGCAAGCAAAGCCTGTTGCGCCGCGTCCGCCATCTTGTCCCAATTGCGATACGGCATTGCAAGCCGGACGTTGGCACCAAGTTTATCTCGGTTGCGCGCAAGGAAATCCCAGTAAAGCGCATTGAACGGACAGGCGTTTGGCCCCGTCTTTTCCTTCACATCGTATCGGCATCCCCCGCAATAATCAGACATCCGGTTGATGTACGCGCCCGACGCTGCGTAAGGCTTTGACGCAAGCAGGCCGCCATCGGCAAACTGGCTCATCCCCAGCGTATTGGGCAGTTCAACCCATTCATACGCGTCAGCATAAACCTGCAAATACCACTCATGCACTTGTTCGGGATCAACCCCTGCGAGCATCGCGAAATTGCCCGTCACCATCAACCTCTGAATATGATGCGCATAGGCATGATCAAGCGTTTGACCGATTGTTTGTTTCATGCAGTTGAGATCGGTATCGCCCGTCCAGTAAAAATCGGGGAGATTGCGCGTCGCCCCAAGGAAATTGCGCTTCACATAATCAGGGCCAGCCCACCAATAAATCCCGCGCACATATTCGCGCCAGCCGATAATCTGCCGGATAAAGCCCTCCGCAGCATTGAGCGGCACCCGGCCCTTGCGATACTCAGCCTCAACCTTGTGACACAGCGCGAGCGGATCAATCAGCCCTGAATTGATGTAAGGTGCTAGCAGTGCGTGCCACATGAAGGGTTCTCCGCTGACCATCGCATCCTGATAATCGCCGAATTTGGGCAGGCAATCGCGTAGCCATGCTGCCTCGGCCTGAGCCGCTTCTTCAGCCGTCACCGCGAAATCAAAATTGTCGAGACTGCCGGGATGATCGGCAAACCGTTCGGCAACCAGTGCAAGCACCTCGTTAGTGATCGAATCAGGTGCAAAGCTTATCCGCTTTGGCATCTTCGCGCCGTCTTTGGCGGGTTTGCGGTTCTCGCTGTCATAATTCCACTCGCCGCCCTCTGGCTTGTCACCGTTCATCAGCAGGCCGGTGTGCCGCCGCATATCGCGGTAGAAAAACTCCATCCGCAACTGCTTGCGCCCCTGCGCCCATTCTTCAAAAAAGCCGGTTGGCGTGATGAAACGCGTGTCAGCGCGGATATCGACGGGGACGCCAAATAGCGTCTCCCAGCTTTCCATTGCGGCCTGCACCCGCCATTCGCCGCTGTGTGTCACAACAATCCGGCTCGGAGAATGACGAGCAACCGCGCGCGCGATTTCGCCTGTAAAACTGCCACTATTGTCTGGATCATCAAGTGCGACATAATCCACCTGCCAGCCCGCCGCGCGGAGTGCCCCCGCGTGGTGGCGCATTGCCGACAGGATATAGGCAATCTTGCGTTTATGATGGCGAACATAAGTGGCTTCCTCAGCCACCTCCATCATCAGCAGCACCGATGTCGCTGGGTCAGCGTCATTAAGCGAAGAGAGATTGTGCGAAAGCTGATCGCCAAGGATTGGGATGAGTGTGGTCATATGTCATCGCTTATTATAGAGAACGCACCATGACACTACAGCATCTTGGCCAGAACTCAGCCCTTCCTGACAGTCCGCAAGCGGCTGTGCTTGATTATCCGCCCAATCCGCGCCCCGGCTCGCCCTACCTAGTGCGCTTTTCCGCGCCTGAATTCACCTCGCTGTGCCCGGTGACGGCGCAGCCCGATTTTGCGCATCTGGTGATCGATTATGTACCCGGTGAAAGCATTGTTGAATCGAAATCGTTAAAGCTGTTCCTTGGCAGCTTTCGCAATCACGCCGCATTCCATGAGGATTGCACTGTCGGCATTGGCCAGCGATTGTTCAACGAGATGAAGCCAATCTGGTTGCGGATCGGTGGCTATTGGTATCCGCGCGGCGGGATTCCGATTGATGTGTTCTGGCAATCAGGCACGCCACCTGCCGACGTGTGGATTCCTGAACAAGGCGTTGCAGGTTATCGCGGGCGGGGGTAAGTTTACACCGTCGGCATGAAAACTGACCAGCCCGTTGCATCTGCTAGCCGTTCAAGCGCCCGTGTCCCAAGCTTGCTATTGCCGCGCGCATTGAGGCCGGGTGACCAGACCGCAATGCTCGCCTTGCCCGGTACAATCGCAAGGATACCGCCGCCAACCCCTGATTTGCCGGGGATGCCAACGCGGAAGGCAAACTCGCCTGAACCGTCATAATGGCCGCACATCAGCATCAGCGCGTTGATCCGCCGGGTGAGCAGCGGGCTGATAATCGCCTCGCCGCTCCCTGGATGAACGCCGTCATTCATCAGATACCGCCCTGCCATAGCAAGCTGACGGCATGACAGCGAGAGCGCGCATTGGTGGAAATACAGCTTGAGCGCCCCTTCGACATAAGGATCCATATTGCCGAAGCTTTTCATATAGTTGGCAAGCGCAACATTCCTGAAACCCGTGGCAGCTTCAGAATTGGCAACCTCATTATCAATTGTAATCGCGTCATCCGAGGCGAGCATCCGCACAAAGCGCAACACATCGCCAATCGCCGCGCGTGGCTCTGCACCATCAAGCACGACATCGCTCACAACAATTGCACCCGCGTTGATGAACGGATTACGCGGGATGCCGCCCTCATTTTCAAGCTGAACAATCGAATTGAACGACGATCCCGAAGGCTCCCGCCCGACGCGCGACCATAGCTCATCCCCGTGCTTTTGGAGCGCCATTGTCAAGGTGAACACTTTGGACACGCTCTGGATCGAAAACGGCGTGTCAGCATCGCCTGCGGTATGGACGCTGCCATCGGCAAGGATCACCGCAATCCCGAAATGATCGGGCGAAACCTTGGCAAGGCTTGGGATATAATCGGCGACCCTGCCGCGTTCAGTTACAGCGACCATTTCGGCATTGATCGCCGATAATGTAGCGTCGAGAGTGTCCACCGTTTCCACTATCTCCACATCCGCTGAAGCTCAGGATGCTTGTCGATAAACTGGTGCTTGAGCGCACCGCCGACATGAAGAACGAAGAGCGCGAACAGCGCATAACCGAACATTTCATGGAACCAATTCAACTGGCCGTGCAGCACTTCCTTGGCCTCAGCATCCATATTCATGATGAAGCTGATACGCGGCCACTCAAACAGGCCGAACCAGTACATTTTAACTTCTGGCGCTGCTTTCCAGGCGGAGTCATGCAGCCACCCTGAAATCGGCAGCGCAAAAATTAACAGATACAGCGCGATATGGGCAAAGTGCGACGCGCGCTTTTCCCAAGGTTTATACTCTGCGGGAAGCGGCGGCGGCTTGTGTGTCAACCGCCATAGTAACCGCATGATCACGAGACCAAGGATGGTAATCCCGATTGATTTATGCGTATCGATCATGAAGCGGATATTATCCTCACCAAAGGCCTCATAAAGCTTTCCAAAGCCAAAATTGACGATAATCAGTGCTGCGATCAGCCAGTGAAAAACAATCGCAGGCTTTGTGTATCGTTCGGGAAGTGTCATCCGAATATCCTTCAGCAAATGGCAAGGTTGGGCAGGATAGCTATAGCCTTGCGGTTCGCCTATCCCTAAATCGCAGCCAAACGTTTGGAAATTTGCTTGCTCGCCAACCTTGATCAAACCCTGCAAATTGAATCGCCGCGCCTGACACCGCGTAAGGCACCGCTTGCCAGCAGTTTGATCAGCGGCGGCGTGCTTTTGCTGTTCATTATCCTAACGGCGCAGGTGTTCTTTCGCGATGACCTAGGTGGTTGGGCGGTCGGGCTGGTCTATGTTGCTTATGACACCGCCTTGCTTGGTTTTACCGTATTTCACATGCGTGCTATTTTACTGCCTCCACCGCCTGCACTAACGCAGACACGCCCAAGCCTCGGGGTGATCATCGCGGCACATAATGAAGCAAACGCGCTACCCATTACGATTGATGCGTTGATGCGCCAGATTGATTTACCTGATCTGATCGTCATTGCCGATGACGGCTCAAGCGACGGTACCGCTGCGCTCCTAACTGAACGCTACGGCCTTGAGCCGCACAAGATACTGCACCGTGCGGGCAATCCCGATATGCTGTGGCTGCCGATGCCGCACGGCGGCAAGGCGCGCGCGCTGAATAACGCGATCACTCTTGTTGACACTGATATTGTTCTCACCGTCGATGCGGACACGCTGATTGAGGAACATGCGATTGGCGCAATGCGAACGCGTTTTGCCGCTGAGCCAGCGCTTGTCGCCGCCACCGGCGTTTTGATGCCAGTATGTGGGGCTGGCCCGCAAGCGCGGTTTTTTGAATGGTTCCAGCGCTACGAATATATCCGCAACTTCATTTCGCGATTTGCCTGGATGCAGCTCAACAGCTTGCTGCTGATTTCAGGCGCGTTTGCCGCGTTCCGGAGGGAAGCGCTGGTGCGCGTCGGCGGGTTTGATCCGGTCTGTCTGGTCGAGGATTATGAACTGATCCACCGGCTCCACCGCCATTCGGTCGATCACGGGCTTGGCTGGACGGTGCGGGTGATTGGTGAAGCTCAAGCACGCACTGATGCGCCCGAAACACTGCCGGCATTCCTGCGCCAGCGCCGCCGCTGGTTTGCAGGCTTTCTCCAGACGCAGCGTTGGAACCGCGATATGACTGGCAATCCGCGCTTTGGCGCGCTTGGCACCGCGATGATGCCGATCAAAGCGC
This sequence comes from Sphingomonadales bacterium, assembly GCA_043728175.1. Lineage (GTDB taxonomy): Bacteria > Pseudomonadota > Alphaproteobacteria > Sphingomonadales > Sphingomonadaceae > Aquisediminimonas. Next base: position 3,772 of record JAYTMV010000130.1, on the reverse strand, counting down.
TTGATACGCTCCAGCCGATTTACGGTCTGACGGCTTTTGCGATACTGATCATCTTTATCGTGACGGGTCAGTTCAGCATCGCGTTGCCGATCCTGATTATCATGCTCATCAAAATCGCAATTGATATGAGTTTTCACCTCTGGTCGCTTCACATCTACCGTCGCTGGACGGGGACAAGCCAAAGCATCAGTTGGCCAAAGGCAATCTTAGCAGCGCTCCTTGAGCCGTTCAGCTTTCAACTTATGCGCCATGCTGGTGCGGCTTGGGGCTGGTGGACATTTCTTACAGGCCGGCAAAGCTGGGGCAAGCAAAATCGCGGTGGGATTGTGGCGCAGGGGTAGGTTGCGCGTTGTGACTGCTTACGCTAAATAGACTTTGAGCAGCCCCGGCTTGCGCATTCGGTTCTGAATGTTGCGCGCCGGGGCTTGATATTTTTACGACCCCGTTTGCGTTGGAAAGGCCAAGCCGATGACCCGCCGCCGCCAGATTTACGAAGGCAAGGCCAAGATCCTGTATGAAGGACCCGAGCCTGGCACGATTATCCAATATTTCAAGGATGATGCCACCGCTTTCAACGCCCAGAAAAAGGGCACGATCAACGGTAAGGGCGTGATCAACAACCGTATTTCTGAGCATATGTTTACGCTGCTCGGCAATATCGGCATCCCGCATCATTTCCTCAAGCGCCTTAACATGCGCGAACAGCTTGTCCGACAGGTTGAGATTATTCCAATTGAAGTTGTCGTCCGCAATGTGGTCGCGGGTTCACTTGCCAAACGGCTCGGGATTGAAGAGGGCACACCGCTGCCGCGCACGATCATCGAGTATTATTATAAGGATGATGCACTCGGCGATCCGATGATCACTGAGGAGCATATCGCCTGCTTTGGCTGGGCGAGCCAAGAAGAACTGCATGACATTGCGGATATGGCGATCCGCGTGAATGATTTCATGTGTGGTCTGTTCGCTGGGATCGGTATCCGGCTGGTTGATTTCAAGCTTGAGTTTGGCCGCATCTGGGAAAATGAATATGCCCGCGTGCTTTTAGCCGACGAAATCAGCCCCGATGGTTGTCGTCTGTGGGACATGGCAACTGATGAGAAGCTCGACAAAGACCGCTTCCGTCGCGATCTTGGTGGCGAAGTTGAGGCTTATCAGGAGGTCGCACGGCGGCTTGGCTTACTGCCTGACGGCGCCGATAGCGCGGTGCTTGATCTTGAGACCCACCGCAAAAAGCGTGGGAAATAGGATAGTGCGGCGGGCGCAAAACTGGCCCGCCGTCATTTAACCATCAATATTAGTTGCGGCGCGTTTTCCTAACGATCTTGCGCTTTGCTCCCTGCGTGCACTGATCCGTCACCGTTGCCGAACAGGGCGGGTAAGACGCCTGAGCTGTGGCCGCAGGTGCAGGGGATGCTGCGGGTTCAGGGGCCGCTGTCGCGATTGGCTCTGATGCAGCGGGTGCGGGTGCGGGTGCGGCTTCTGAAGGCGCGGCGCTTTCAGCAGCGGGCACCGCCTCGGAAGGCGTGGGTGCTGATGATGCTTCAGGCGCTGGCGGTGTTTGCGGTGCTGCCTCCTGCGCAACAAGCGCCACTGGCAACGCCAAAAGCGCAATTGAAGCCCCAAGTTTGAACATATTAGATTGGATCGTCATACTAAACTCCGTCAGGTGTGCGGCCAAAACCCCAGCCGCAGAACGATCCCCCGCTAAGCAATCTTATAGCATGATATGGTTCCAAAATGTGGTCAATGCACCGCCCATTCGGAACGTTTGACCCGGAAATCAGCCAATTATTCGGTGATACGGCGCTGAACCACTGCCAGTTTAAGCGCCGGATACCAAACCCGCGCCGACTCGCCCGGATCGCTTTCGGCAGGCGCAACTGCAAGCTGGCGATTGACCTTACCCCGGTGGTGCATCCGTGCGGTATTTTCTTGGCCCACATAGCAGCCCTTGGTAAAACTCACGCCATTTTGCGCGAGGGCATTGCATTCAAGCCAAAGTGTCTTGTCACAGCCAAGCTCGGCAAGCCCTTCAACGATACCCAACGAGAGGCGATGCGCACGGTATAGTTCTGCCGCACCCTCTCCGCCGCTGGCAGGGGCAAGCCAGCGCCGACCAAGCGTAGCACCACGCGGATCAGCAATACCAACCTCACCACCCGCTGACCAATGCACAGACAGCATCTCTTCACGCGCAATCGTAATCGGACGACGCAGGCGGTAAAGCGTCAGCCGCTTGGCAAGATCACCCGCTGCGTCACGTTCACAATCAATCAGAAGATCATCGCCGTCAGCCCACACCAGAAAATCAAACAGCGCCTTGCCCTGCGGCGTCAGAAAACCTGCCCATATTGGCAAATCCCCCAAAACATCATTGGTGATCAGACCTTGCAAAAACCCGCGCACATCCTCCCCCGACAAACGAATAAGCGCGCGGTCAATGAGGGTTGTTGCTGTCATGAGTGACAGGTAGGGATGATCGGGTGAACTGCCAAGCCCATAGCATCTCCAACGGAGCCTCAATGACCCAAAGCCTGACCATCCGCCGCCCCGATGATTGGCATGTTCACTTGCGCGACGGCGATATGCTGCGCGCAGTTGTTAATTATACCGCGCGGCAATTCGCGCGCGCGATTGTCATGCCGAACCTTTCGCCGCCAATTACAACGGTTGCCGCTGCTGAAGCCTATCGCAGTCGCATTGTCGCTGCGGTGTCGCCGGGCATCAATTTCACCCCGCTTATGACATGCTATCTGACCGACGGCGCAGACAAATCCGAAATCACGCGCGGTTTTGCGCAAGGCGTATTTACGGCGTGCAAGCTCTACCCCGCTCATGCAACAACCAATTCCTCACACGGCGTGACCGACATCGCGCGCATCTATCCCGTGCTTGAAGCCATGCAAGATGTTGGAATGCCGCTCCTCATTCACGGCGAAGTGACGGACGGCGATATTGATATTTTCGATCGTGAGGCGGTTTTCATTGAGCGGCATTTGCAGCGTCTTATCCGCGATCTGCCGGGGCTGAAAATCGTCTTTGAACATATTACAACGGCGGATGCGGTTGCCTTTGTTGAAAGCACTGGCCCCACTATCGCGGCGACCATCACACCGCATCACCTCCACATCAATCGTAACGCAATGTTTGCGGGCGGCTTCCGCCCTCACGCCTATTGCCTGCCCGTTGCCAAGCGCGAACAGCACCGCATTGCTCTGCGCAAAGCAGCAACCTCAGGATCGCCTAAATTCTTCCTTGGCACCGATAGTGCGCCCCATTTGATCAGCGAAAAAGAATCAGCGTGTGGCTGTGCCGGCATTTTCAACGCGCCTTACGCGCTTGAAAGCTATGCAATGGTTTTTGATGAGGAAGGCGCGCTTGACCGGCTCGAAGGTTTCACCTCAGAGCATGGCCCGCGTTTTTATGGGCTGTCGCTCAACACTGGAACGATTACGCTTGAGCGCACGAACATCATTGCATCGCAGACGGTCGATGCCGTTGATAAGGCTATCGTGCCATTTCATGCTGGGGAGAGGCTTGGCTGGACTATTGTGTGAGCCCCCAACTTTTGTACCAACACAACACATTGCATGAAAACATTCGTCGCAACTCAACCGAATTTATGTGATTAGCCTCTAGCCGCCGTTAATTTCGCCGCCTAAACCACTGTCATGCACTCCCCCATGTTTCGCGCGCTGCGCTCCGCTTTTGTCCTCTGGCTTAGCCTTGGACTTATCACGCCGTCGTTTGCCGCCGAAGCAAAACTATC
>JAYTMV010000129.1:0-3544 GCA_043728175.1 Sphingomonadales bacterium | reverse complement strand
AAAGCGCGCGCGCTTATCCTTATCGCCGAGCAAATCATAAGCAGCGGTCACGCGGCTGAAGCGCTCAGCAGCCTTGGGATTGTCGCGATTGGTATCAGGATGCAGCTCTTTGGCGAGCTTGCGATACGCCTTTTTGATATCCGCCTCGCCCGCCCCGCGCGCGACGCCTAATGTTGTGTAGGGATCTGCCATGGCGCGTAAGTAGGGCGTGATGACTAAGCTCGCAACAATCTATTGCATGGGTTCACATCGTGTGCGGCTAAGCGGCTCACCGTAACGAACCGCTTAGCTGCACCGATCTAAGGTTGGTCTAAAACCGGGCAGTGAAACCCACCGAGATGTAGCGGCCAATATTATCGTAAATTCCAGAAGGACCGTCGGTGCCAAGCAAACCAAAGGGCGGTTTGCGATTGCCGATATTGTCAACCGCGATGAAGACATCAGTGCCTTTATTGAGATCATAACTAACCCGTGCACTGTGGTAAGTGACGATCCCAGTCTTTAGCTGATCCTGCGCGTCTGGATTTTCCGGGGGACGACCGCCAACCGTCAGCACATCTTCTGCATCGACCAGCAATTGGTTTCCTACATAGCGTAGTTCATAATTGAGATGAAAATTGCCTTTTTGAAAATTCACATTCAGATTTGAAAGGAAGCGGGGATCGCCCAATTCGCGGAGGAACTGATCGGGCCGATTTGGTTCAGCAATGAACGGAAAATCATCGCGCTGGATAACATAAGTGGTCAAATTCCGAAGCGATAATGTGCCCAATGAACCCAGGCCGATCTTATAGTTAAGCTCAAAATCGACCCCTCGCGCCTTCAGTCCCGAAAAGTTGAGCGAGCGCTGACGAATGAAAGCAATGTTGAACCGCGGGATACCCGCCGTATTGGGACCAGCGCGATCAACCAGTGGGCAAAAGGCATTGTCGATCGTTGCGGCATCAACACATTGATCGAGAATATCTTGCGCGGCAACCGATGCGATCGCTTGATCGATTTTGATCTGGTAATAATCAGCCGAAAAACTGAAATTCTTTAGGAAGCGCGGCTTGAAAAGAACGCCTGCGGTGAACGATTTCGACACCTCTTCTTGAAGGTTAGGATTACCGCCTGATGTGCCAGTTGGTGTCGCCGCCAAATCGGAGATAAAGCCCACCGGGAGGCCGAGCGCAGCGCAATTGGCAGCACGCGTCGCCGAACCAGACCCAATATCATTGATGTCACAAGGATCGGAGACACTGAAGAAATTCTGAACGTCAGGCCCAAACAATTCTGTAACGCCCGGCGCGCGGACAGCGCGTGAATAATTCACACGGAACCGAAGGTCATCGACCGGGGCGTATTGCCCGCCAACTTTGAAACTATAAACACCGCCAACCTGCGCATTGTTATATTTTGCATAGCGGAAGGCGGCGTCGAACGATAATTCCTTGGCAAACGGGACATCGCGCAGGAGCGGGACATTTACTTCGGCAAAGCCTTCAATAACGCTGACCCGGCCACGTTCGGGTAGCAACGCATTCAGAAACGTCAGGCCGTCACTCAGCAAATTGATACCCGTTGTATCGCCCGGCACACCGTTCAAACTATCGGGCACATCGAAGTTGCTGCTATCGGTGCGATATTCAAACCCCGCAACCAAACCAACGGGGCCTCCCGGCAGCCGAAAAAACCCACCCGAGTCGGCGCTGACAAATCCAGTTACAACATGCTGCTGCAATGTATTGCGCGTTGGGCTTGTTGTGTTGATAAAATTGACAGCGGCCGACGAAGGCTGGCCGTCACCGAATATATTCACAGGCACGCAATTATCGACATCAAAGTTGCCTGTCGTGCGCCGCCCTGCGTCAAGTGTTGAGCGGCAAACGATTGCCCCGCGCGTGCCCAACACACCGTTAATGTCGCGAACGGCATCTACGGCGTTGGTAAAGCGTTGTTCAACACGGTTGTTGAGCGATGCTAGTTTCAGGCTGGCCCGACTGTAGGTATATGCCAATTCATAATTGACGTGATCACTAAGTTCGCCTGAAAACGCGCCTGAGAAGCGATAAAGATCACGCTGATTATCTTCACCCCGCGCTCCGAAATCGACATTATTACGCTGTAACAGCACAAGTCCGTCAGCATCCGCCAATCCGTTAGCGTTAATTGTCGCAAGCGCCTGCGGTGTGAGAAAAGGGTTATCAAGCGTCACCGCAATTTGATTCCCAAGGCCGTTGAACGCGGGGCTGGAAAAGGTCGAAGAATCGGTGCGAACAAATTTGCCTTCTGCTGCAAATTTTACCGCAGGTGAAAATTCATAGTTGAACAGCACATTTGCCGCATAGCGCCGTGTTTGTGGAAGCAATTCGCCGGTACGGTTAAAGTTTGTCCCATCGCCGCCCAGCGTCGTACGCGGGCCAGTGGCAACACCGTTGGTGCGCAGCCGAAGATCACGCGTGCCCAGATCAGCGAGCCCTAGCGAACCATCCCCGCGAAACCGGAAGATACCGCCCGTTCGGCAATTACCCGACTGGCAAATGGTCCCGCCATCCGAAAATATGATTGATCGGCGGTTGCGAACAAAAATTGCATCTGGAACTGAGTCGTTCGCCGTCTCAATATTTGCTGGATTGTTCGAAAAGCCATCCTCATTGCGTGAAAAATCACGCTGATCGAAATTGAGGCGTTGGCGGTAATCATATTCAATCGATGCTGCGATATTACCTTTGGCGTCATTGAAATTATACCCAAAAGCGGCTGACGCACCGGCTTGATCAGCGCCGTCATCGGTGCTTGTACCAAGCTGCGCGTTTAACCGTAGGCCTTCGAAATCCTTCTTCGTGATGAAGTTTACTACCCCGGAGATTGCATCCGAGCCGTAAACAGCCGATGCCCCGCCAGTCACAACTTCAACGCGTTCAAGCAACGCTTGCGAGATTGTGTTTACATCAACCTCACTTGACCCCTGCGAGCTGCCGACTTGACGGCGACCATTGATTAAAACAAGCGTTCTGACGGTGCCAAGGCCGCGCAGATCGAGGAAGTTCACGCCCGCAGTACCAATGAACCGCGATGAATTACCTAGCGAAAAGGTTGACCGAAGCTGTGGCAGATTATTGAGCGTATCGCCCAGTGATACACCGCTGCCGCGCAATAAATCATTGGCTTCGACCGATGTGATGGGAACCGATGATACTTCATTTGTCGCACGTTTGATCCGGCTTCCTGTTACAACTATGCTATCAGGAAGTGTCTCGGCACTGGCATCATCACCTTGTTGCGCAAAACTAGCGGTTGGCATGGCCAACACGGCAACGGCGGACAACATCAACAATTGGCGAATATGCATTTTTTTCATCCCTAAAAAATATTCTTTAAGGATATCAGTTTGTTGCTTACAATCAATACATTATTTCGCGCGCCATTGTGTCAGCTGACTACAGTCTGCGCTCCCTTATGATGGCGGATCACTTCGTCGATGATGAAGCGGAGGAATTTCTCGGTGAAATCGGGATCAAGGTTTGCGTCAGTGGCCAGACGGCGGAGGCGCTCAATCTGT
>JAYTMV010000128.1:0-5225 GCA_043728175.1 Sphingomonadales bacterium | reverse complement strand
CCCGCGAAACGGCGCTTTAATCGTGATGTTGAAGAGGAACGGGATCTCGTTGAACTGCTTCAGAAAGAAATTCTTGGTCTGCGCCAGCGGAAGCTGATTGACGCCGTTAAACCGCACCACAGTCACCATTTCACCGTCAAGCGCGCCGTTGAGTTCCAATGTCAGCTTTTTATACCGAATCGATTTGAGCGCATCAAACGCCAGTTTGCTGAACCGGCCGAGATCCGCATTGGTCACGTCGCCAATGTAGGACAGCGTTCCACCGCTTTCACGCACGGTCAGGATACCGCCCTGTATTCGCCCGCCATTCTGATCAAACACCATGGGGAGGAGGCCATCAAATTTGCCCGTGACGGCGATATTGTCAAACGCCATTTGCTGGACGAAAAGTGCTGCATCAAGTCCTTGCACACGGAAAGTAAGCCGCCGCTCCGCCGCTTGGTTGAGGTCAAGGATCGACGGCACAAGAATGAGTTCACCCCCGGCGAAAGGCCAGCGCCCGCCCTCTATCTCAAGCTTCAAATCAGGGAGCAGGCGGTAGCGGATTTTGCCATCAATCACCGCGATACCGGGGTTGATGCTGCCGATGGTGACGTTTTGTCCTGCCGGGGTTGTGATGCCAAGCAAGTCTGACAGCGCGATCTCACCCTTGAGGCCAGTAACGGGGCCGAAAGCGGCGGCGAAGTCAAGATTATCCGTGCGAAAACCGCCAGTGCTGGTGACGCCGTTTTCAGTCCAGTTAATCACCCCGCGCCCAGCAATTGAGCCTTGGACATTGGCGATAACGCCGAGTGTGATTGAAGTCAGTCGCTCAGGCTGAAGCGCTTGGCCGAAATTCAGGCCCGGCACATCGAGTTGTGCCCTGCCCGTGCTGCGCGTCAAATCATGCGTGATCGTCACATTGCTGATCGCGGTTTTGCTGAACGGCTCACGTAGTGTGCCTGTCGCAGTAACACGATTATCGGCGAGGCGCAGCGCGACATCGTTGCTGATTAGCGGCAGATAACGTGGGCTTTTCGCCGCATCAGCGACGCGCAGTCCGCCCTTGATCGTCAAGGCTTGGCCAGCAAACGCCCAATTGCCGCCAATTTCAGAAAGCAGCAGCGGCACATTGCCAATCTGTCCAGCCGCACCCGAAAAGCGTCCTGCCGCAGATCCGTCTTTGTAGATCCCCTCGATTGCGGCAATATCAAGCGTGGTCAATCGCTTCGCATCGCCGAGCCGCACGGCAAGGCCGTCCGCTGCAAAAGCCCCTGTAGCTGTGCCATAACGCGCCGAATTGAATGCCAGCGAAAGCGGCGAACCGCCGAGCCGCGCGGCGATATTCAGCGGCCCCGTTGTCGCCTGTCCACCGCGTAAACAGACATTCGTTTTGAGCGGCGTAATCGCGAGGTTGGCGATGGTATAGCTATTAAGCCCCACGGTGAGACAATCGCCAACCAGCGCGCCGTCGCGCACCGCAATTGGCACCAGCAGACCGCGCACCTGCCCGCCGCCAAGCGCACCATCAAAAAGCGCGGTCGTGGCAATCGAAGCGCCTCCCTTCGCGAAGGAGAACCTTACTGGCGTCAGCGCAAGCCGCGTATCGCCAGCGCTGAGCGGCGCAATCGTCGCCACACCCGAAAGCGCGCGCGCCTTGTCAAAACGAATAGCGGTTGATGGAAAACCACCCCCTGCAAGCGTCATCCCGCCATCAATCCTGTAGCCGCCGCTTGGCCATATAATTTTTGCCGATGATTGCGGCGTGAGACGGAACACAGTCCCCGAGGCACTCTGCGCTGAAACTGTGTCAAGCACGACTGCGCCTGTTTTGGCGTTGCCATCAATGCTAAAGCGGGCCTGTGCATTGGTGCCGCGTTTGAGCGCAAGGATCGCCTTTATTAAGCTTTCACCAAGGGGGGCTACTGGCGTGCCATCAGCACGGCGCATCAGCATCGCCGCTTTGTTGATCAGGGTCGCGTCAGGGCTAAGGCCAGTCACCGAAGCATTGCCATCGCCCTTGAACGCGCCGTCAGCATAGGTCACGCGCCCCGTCGCCCGCGCGGTACGAAGCGACGTTCCGGATGCGCGCAAAACCTTGGTTTCAGCGGCAATATCGCTGTCAACACGCGCAAAACGCTCATCAGTGACAAGGTCAATCTGCGCCTGCGGGAAGGACACATCGACGCCAGCACATTTGGCCGCCGTCGCGCGTATTGGCCCTTTGGCGCTGATCCGGCGTGAGGCAGTTGACACGTCAAGATAGGCTGAAAGTCCGCTCGCCGTGCACTTTGGGTCAAGCGCAGCGTCAGGCATCAGCGCAGCAAGCTTGCCTCTAAGGCTCGTCGCAATGTTACCACCACCATCAAAGCGTGCGCCAACCTGGCCGTAAGGCGTATCGAGTCGAAGCCGCGCGTCGCTGAGTTCAACCCGAAAATCTGGGAGCGCGAAAGGCTTATCCGATGGCGTAGGGAGCAATTTATCGAGGGTGCCAAAGGTCGCGCGGTCACCCTCCAGTCTGCCCTTGAGCCGCACCCCGCCTGCGCGGATCATCCGCACTGACACCCCAGAAAAGCCGGTTGTAGTGATAATTTCGGCCCAATCCGCCGTGAGATCAGGGTTCGCAGAATCGCCGAGGCTAATCTTTTCGAGCCTTTGGCGTGAAGGGCCAATCTCAGTAATTTGGTAGCGCGCCGGAATGCCGCGTCGCTTGATTTCAGCGTCGGCATAGTTGCGTGCAATATCCTTGCGCATCGCCCATGCGATCGCTGCGGCGACCAACGCAAGCAGGGTCAGCACCGCCAAACTCCGCCAAATCATACGCCACACGCTCATGCCGCTCCTTCAACGCGTGTTGCGCCGATCAATCAAGCGGAATTGCGCTTGACCGATTGGTTGACTAGGTGAAATCCGATGGCCGTTTACACCCATATCGCCGCTGAGGACATGGCCACGCTTGTACAGCGTTTCGGCGCGGGGCAGCTTATCTCGGTCAAGGGCATTGCCGAAGGCGTGGAAAATAGCAATTATTTGGTCGAGACTGATCAAGGGCGTTTTATCTTCACCGTCTATGAAAAGCGCGTTGATACAGGCGATTTGCCATTTTTCCTTGGATTGATTGACCATCTTGTCAGCAAAGGCTGCCCAGTGCCACGCGCGCTCAAGGCCGAAGACGGGGCCGGCACGATCAGCGTCGGCGGCAAGGCGATGGCAATGATGGAGTTCATGCCCGGCCTGTCGGTCTCGCACCCTACTGCGACACAAGCGCGCGCGGTGGGTGCGGCTCTTGGCACCATGCACGCGGCGGTTGTAGATTTTGCAGGCAACCGCACCAACAGCCTCGGCCCGCGCGGCTGGTATGAACTCGCCGAGCGCTGCGGCGCTGATCTTGACCGGATCGCCCCGGGATTGAAAGCGCGTGTCGCCGAGGAATGCGGCTTCCTTCGTGCCAACTGGCCGGACGATTTGGCGCACAGCGTGATCCATGCCGATCTCTTCCCCGACAATGTATTAATGGTGGGTGATCAGGTCGGTGCGGTGATCGATTTTTATTTCGCGTGCACCGAAATCCGCGTGTGGGACGTTGCCGTTACTCATGCGGCGTGGAGCTTTGAGAGCGATGGCACGGGTTACAATGCCGCCGTCGGCGATGCCATCATCGCTGGCTACGACGCGGCGTTCGGGCTTAGCGCGGAAGAGCGGGCGGCCTTCCCCGTGCTTGCGAGGGGTGCGTGCCTCCGCTTTCTGCTGACGCGCGCATGGGATTGGCTTAACACGCCAGCGGGCGCCATCGTCACGCGCAAAGACCCGCTGGCGTTCCTGCGCCGCCTTGAGCATTACGCAGCACAATGAGCGAGCTACAAAAGGTCAAAATTGCAACCGACGGCGCGTGTAAGGGCAACCCTGGCCCCGGCGGCTGGGGCGCGCTCATTCGGATGGGCGCGCATGAGAAAGAGATTTCGGGCGGGGAAGCACATACCACCAATAACCGGATGGAATTGCTCGCGGCGATTCGCGGGCTTGAGGCGCTCACCCGCCCCTGTCACGTCACGCTCGTTACCGATAGCGCTTATGTGAAGAACGGGATCACGCAGTGGATACACGGCTGGAAACGCAATGGCTGGCGCACCGCTGATAAGAAGCCAGTGAAAAATGCTGATCTATGGCAGGAACTTATCACGGCGAGCGCGCCCCACCGGATCGAATGGACATGGGTAAAGGGCCATGCGGGTGACCCCGACAATGAACGCGCTGATCGGCTGGCGAGTGATGCCGCCTTGATTGTCCAGAATTCGGGTGCATAGTGCGGCTCCACTTAGAGAGGAGTCGGAACAATGAAGTTTGAAGTCTATAAAGACAAAAAAGGTGAACATCGCTGGCGCCTGCGCCACGGCAATGGCAATATTCTTGCGACTTCAAGCGAAGGCTATGCCGCGAAGGCATCGGCGCTCAAGTGCATTGAGAATGTCCAGAACTCAGCCTCGGCTCCGGTCGAGACACTTAAATAATCAGGCAAATAATCAGGATGAGAATCGGCCCGGTGCGTAATGCGCCGGGTCGATCCCTGATATTGTTGGATCGGGCGCAATGCCGGTAATCAGGCTTGCGGCAAGCTTCGCGCCTGCGGGTGCCGTCTGGATACCGAAACCGCCCTGCCCAGCGCACCAGAAAAAACCATCACATTGCGGGTCGAACCCGTAAACCGGTAGCCGGTCCGGCGCGAAGCTGCGCAAGCCAGCCCAGCTATGTTCGACGCGGCGCACCGGCCAATCGACGACGCGTTCAAAACGGTCGATGGCGACAGCGATATCAAGTTCTTCGGGCGCAGCGTCGCAGGGCGGTGATGCAGTTTCATCATGCGGGCTGAGCCAGATGCTGCCACTTTCGGGCTTAAAATAAAATCCGCCGTTTACGTCAATCACAAAGGGCATATCGGCTGGCACGTCTGCTCCAACGCTAATTTGCGCAATCGTGCGGCGGTAGGGCTGAATGCCGATTGGAAGTGCGCCCGCAATTTCGGCAATCACATCAGCCCACGCCCCTGCCGCATTGACTACGACGTCTGCGGAATATTCGCCCTGCTTGGTTTTGAGTTGCCACATGCCGTTGTTGCGGCTTAACCCCTCAAGTGGCGCTGACGTTGCGACTATACCGCCGCCGCGCTTCGCTGTCCGCAAACAAGCCGCATGATAGGCGGCGACATCAATATCATAGCAGCCTTCCTCATACACCGCGTGCGTCCATAG
>JAYTMV010000127.1:0-8429 GCA_043728175.1 Sphingomonadales bacterium | reverse complement strand
GAAGCGCGGCATTTATTTTCAAGCGTGCGGCGCATATCGGGATTAACAAGCGTGAACAGCACAAGACCCGGATTTTTAATGATGTCAGCAAATATCCGTTCAAGATGCCCCTCAGAGCGCACCAATGGCCAGAAATGTTTGACCGTTTCAACCGCATCAAATTGTGCCAAGGCGGCCTTGGCAATCGTTTCGAGCGTTTCGCCCGTGGAGTCAGAAACAAGATGAAGATGGAGCCTTGGCATTATAGCCTAACTTTGGTTGGGGATAAGTCTGTGGGTATGGCCTAGCGCAAATAGAGGCATAAATCCAAGCGCGTAGATCATCCCCGTAGCCACCAAATCGATCCACAGGAGCACCCCCAAAGCCAGCGCGTATCAAAAAGCTGTGGATAGAGGGGATGGATTTGTCGACTCGCGTGCGATTCAGCGCTTTTCCAAAATGCAAACTGTTGGCAAATGGGTGCGCTGCCCATAAACACTGATAAATGACCACCTACTATCTTCAACAGACTCTTTATAATTAAGATTGAATTGAACCTATATGCCAAGCGAAATGTCGGAAAAACCCCTGCTCAACGTTCTCAAGGGCAAACGAAGTGAAAAATTGCCGGTGTGGTTGATGCGTCAGGCGGGACGGTATCTCCCTGAATACCGCGCGCTTCGTGCCCAAAAGGGCGGCTTTCTTGAACTCGTCAACGATGCCGAGGCAGCAACTGAAGTGACGCTTCAGCCAATTCGCCGTTTTGGTTTTGACGGCGCAATCCTTTTTTCCGACATTCTCGTTATCCCCCATGCCCTTGGTCAAAAACTGTGGTTTGAAGAGGGCGAGGGGCCAAGGCTAGCCCCAGCACTTGTCAACCATGATTTGGTTGCACTCACAGCCGCTCCTGAACGGTTGACAAGTATCTATGAGACGGTGCGGCGTGTGCGAGCAGGCCTACCGCCCGAAACAACGCTGTTGGGCTTTGCAGGCAGTCCTTGGACGGTCGCAACGTATATGATTGCTGGGCAAGGCAGCAAAGAACAAGCCGAGGCGCGTCGCTATGCCTACCGTGACCCAACCGCGTTCAAAGCGATTATCGATGCCATCAGCGATATGACGGTTGATTATCTTTCAAAACAGATACAGGCGGGTGCTGATGCTGTGCAATTGTTCGACAGTTGGTCAGGCAGCCTTTCGCCCGCGCAGTTCGAGCGGTGGGTGATTGCGCCAACCGCAGAGATCGTAACACGGGTAAAAGCGCTTCATCCCGATACGCCGATTATTGGCTTTCCCAAAGGCGCTGGCGGAAAACTTCCGGCTTATGCGCGCGAAACGGGTGTGTCAGCCGTTGGGGTTGATGAAACGGTTGATCCGCACTGGGCGGCTGCCTCGCTTCCAAAGGATATGCCCGTGCAAGGCAATCTTGATCCACTCGCGCTGATTGCAGGCGGTCAAGCACTTGATCAAGCAATCGACCGGATTATCACGGCGTTTGCCGATCGTCCGCATGTCTTCAATCTTGGCCACGGCATCCTGCCTGATACGCCAATCGCTCACGTTGAAGCATTGCTCGCGCGGGTGCGTGGGTGATGTATCTCTGGCTCAAGGCGGCGCATCTGATTTTTGTCGTGTTCTGGATGGCCGGACTATTCATGCTGCCGCGATTTTTTGTCTATCATCAGGAGGCAGCGCTCGACTCACCTGAAAATGCGCTTTGGATTGAACGCGAACGACGTCTGATCCGGATCATCCTCAACCCAGCAATGATTGTCGTTTGGGTGCTTGGGCTGGGGCTTGCAGGAATGATCGGAGCGTTTTCGCAAGGCTGGTTTCTGGTCAAGCTACTCGCAGTATTTGGGCTGACAGCTTACCATGCTTGGATGATTGGTTATGCCCGAAAACTCAGTTTAGGCGAACGCAGTGCATCAGGAAAAACGCTGCGTCTGATCAATGAAGTCCCCGGCATCGCAGCCGCCGTGATCATCGTGCTGGTGATCGTAAAGCCCTTTTAATCTGTTGCTTGACAGCATTTAGTGCGCGGCCTAGGGCCGGATTATCCGCTTTGCCATTCGCGCATTTTCGTTTCAGCCAGACTAATTTGCTGTTCGCGGCCCCCCAGACAATAAAATCAAAACATCATCCGGATTAAAAATATGCACCTAAAAGACCTCAAGAAGAAAACCCCTGCTGAGCTGGTAGAGATGGCAGAAGTGCTCGGCGTTGAAGGGGCATCTACACTGCGTAAGCAGGATTTGATGTTTGCGATCCTCAAGGTTGAGGCCGAAAATGGCACGCAAATCATGGGGCTTGGCACGATAGAGGTTTTACAAGACGGCTTCGGTTTTTTGCGCAGCCCAGAGTCAAATTATCTTGCTGGACCCGATGATATTTATGTCTCCCCCAACCAAGTCCGCAAACACGGTTTGCGCACTGGTGATACTGTTGAAGGTGAAATTCGCGGGCCAAAAGATGGCGAACGCTATTTCGCGCTCAATAAAGTTACCGCCGTTAATTTCGATGACCCAGAAGTTGTGCGTCACCGCGTGAATTTTGACAATCTGACGCCACTTTATCCTGATGAAAAGCTAACGCTTGATACGCTTGATCCAACGATCAAGGATAAATCAGCGCGCGTTATTGATATTATCTCGCCGCAGGGCAAGGGTCAACGCGCGTTGATTGTTGCGCCGCCACGCACTGGTAAAACCGTGCTTTTGCAGAATATTGCCAAGGCAATCACTGACAATCATCCTGAAGTCTTCCTAATCGTGCTGCTCGTTGATGAACGGCCTGAGGAAGTCACTGACATGCAGCGCAGCGTGAAGGGTGAGGTCGTTTCCTCAACCTTTGACGAGCCTGCGCAGCGCCACGTTCAAGTTGCCGAAATGGTGATTGAAAAGGCCAAACGCCTTGTCGAGCATAAGAAGGATGTCGTCATCCTGCTCGATTCGATCACTCGGCTTGGTCGCGCGTACAACACCGTAGTACCGTCATCGGGCAAAGTACTGACCGGCGGCGTTGATGCCAATGCCCTCCAGCGGCCGAAACGCTTTTTCGGAGCCGCGCGGAACATTGAGGAAGGTGGGTCGTTATCGATTATCGCAACCGCTCTCATTGATACAGGTAGCCGGATGGATGAAGTGATTTTCGAAGAGTTTAAGGGCACTGGGAACAGCGAAATCGTGCTTGACCGCAAGGTTGCCGATAAGCGGATATTCCCGGCACTCGACGTCGGTAAATCGGGCACGCGTAAGGAAGAATTGCTCGTTGAAAAGGGCAAGCTCTCCAAAATGTGGGTGCTGCGCCGCATCCTCATGCAGATGGGCACGATCGATGCAATGGAGTTCCTGCTCGATAAAATGAAGGATTCGAAGACGAACGAAGATTTCTTCGATTCGATGAATCAATAGGGCCAGTATAATGTTTGATATAATTCTCGCCGCTGCCAGTTCGGCAACAGATCTTGGCGGCCCCGCCGATATTTGGGCGGCCATCGTCAAAGATTTTTCTAACATAACTGAGCCAGCCGCCTTTGCGGCTTTCATTCAGGTGTTGATGATTGATCTTGTCCTTGCGGGCGATAATGCGATTGTTGTTGGCGCGCTTGCGGCTGGTTTGCCGCCTGAGCAACGCAAAAAAGTGATCTTGATCGGCGTAATCGCGGCGCTGGTGCTGCGGATTGTTTTTGCATTGATGGTCAGTTGGTTGCTTGGAATCGTTGGTCTGGTGCTTGCCGGTGGATTGCTGCTGCTGTGGGTCGCGTGGAAAATGTACCGCGATGTAACGCGCACTGAAGCTGTTGAATCGCCGGGCTCTCCCGAAATTTCTGGTGATGAAAATTCAGGCATTCCTGCCGCAAAGAGCTTTGCAGCCGCCGCATGGTCAGTCGCGATTGCTGACGTATCGATGAGCCTTGATAATGTTCTTGCAGTGGCAGGGGCGGCGCGTGAACATCCTGGAATCCTTATCGTCGGCCTGATCTTCGCGGTCGCGCTGATGGGGATCGCTGCCAATATCATCGCGCAGTATATCGAGCGTTACCGCTGGATCGCTTGGGTCGGCCTCGCCGTGATCGTCTATGTCGCGGGCAAGATGATCTGGGAAGGCTGGAACGAGGTTCAGCCGTTCGTGATCGCAGCGGCTGGGATGTGATTTTGGTTAGCTGAGCCTTAAATCAGCCGATCAGACCCATAGGGATATTGCTTCCCTTGCTCAAAGGCGATCAGCCACGCCTTGGTGCGTGGGCCTTCGCCTCCTGAGTAAAACTCTTGGGTTCCTGCCGATGTGACTCGGTGGCAGGGTATGATAATCGGGAAGGGGTTACGCCGACACGCTTGACCCACCGCGCGCGCGGCTGATCCAATCTGTTGAGCGAGTTCGCCATAGGTCAGTGTGTGCCCGTACCCAATTGCGGCGATTCCAGCGCGCAGTGCCTCACCGCGTTCAGTGCTGGGTGGAGCAAGTGGAAGGTCAAAGCCCTTGCGCTCGCCCGCAAACCAATCCTGCATTTGCGCTGCCGCCGTTTCAAGCAGCCTATGTCCTGCGGGGATGTGGCTGAGGCCAATGTCCGCTGGATCAATCCGTACACCGACGAGAGCTGTATCATCGGCGGTCAATTCGACCAAGCCAATCGGCGTTGCGATTCTGGCGATTGCGGAAATCCTCTGCATACGGCAAACCTTACCCACTTTATCCCCTCTGGCTCAAGCGAGATGCCCCATGAAATTCAATATCGAAGTTGATTGCACCCCCGAAGAAGTGCGCCGTCTGGTTGGTTTGCCTGATTTGACTGCCGTTCACGAAGTTTACCTCAATCAAGTCAAAGACGTCATGACGAAGGGCGTCAGCCCTGATCTGGTGGAAGGATTGGTGCGCAATTGGGTGCCAATGGGCGGCGCAGGCGTTGATCTGGTCAAGGACTTGATTGGCCAGTTCGCGGGCGGCGCGACCAAACCCAAGGGCAAGAAGACTGAAACTTGAGTCCAGTGACCGACACGATTTTTGCACTGTCGAGCGGCCTTCCGCCCGCAGGAATTGCCGTGGTGCGGATCAGTGGGCCACGCGCGGGTGATGCGGTTGTAGCGCTTGCCGGAAAGCTGCCGCCGCCGCGTCGGGCAACGCTTGTGCGACTGATAAATCCGGGCAATGGTGTTGCGCTTGATCAAGCGCTGCTGCTCTGGTTCCCCGGCCCGGCGAGTGTAACGGGTGAGGATTTGGCTGAGCTTCACCTTCACGGCGGCCGTGCGATTATTGCAGCAGTGCTTGCTGCGCTTGGTCAGCTTGACGGATTGCGCGCCGCGACTGCGGGCGAGTTTACCCGCCGCGCGTTTGAAAATGGCCGGATTGACCTAGCCGAGGCCGAAGGGCTAGCTGATTTGCTTGCGGCGGAAACCGAGGGCCAGCGTCAGTCAGCGCTTGCGCTGGCTGAGGGCGGACTCGGGCGTCAGATTGTGGTGTGGCAAGCAGCCCTGCTGCGGGTTTCGGCATTGGTTGAGGCGACGCTGGATTTCTCCGATGAAGCTGATGTTGGCGAAGGTGCCGCACATCGTGATATATTGGTGGAGCTGGTGGAGGCACTCGAAGCCTTGCTGGCATCGCCCCCCGCTGAGCGGCTCAAAGACGGTGTTCGGGTGGTACTCGCAGGGCCGCCCAATTCAGGAAAATCAAGCCTTTTCAATAAGTTAATTGATAGAGACGGCGCGATAGTCTCCGAAATTGCCGGTACCACGCGTGATCGGATTGAGGCGCCCGTCGTCATCTCGGGCATTCCGCTCCTGCTGATCGACACCGCTGGTCTGCGCGCAGAAACCGAGGATGCGATTGAAGCGATCGGAATCGCCCGCACGGGTGAAGCAATTGCGGCGGCGGATATCATCCTGTGGTTCGGGGAAGCGAGCGCGGCTCCCGTGGGGGTGCTGCTCGTGGCGGCGAAGGCTGATCTTGGGGTGCAGCGACAAGGCCTGCCCGTTTCGGTCATGACTGGAGAGGGGATTGAACCGCTCAAACAAGCGATCATCGCCTGCGCCAAAACACTGCTGCCAAAACCCGGCGCACTCGCGCTCAACGCCCGTCACCGTTCTATACTAAGTGAAGTCCACACCGAGCTATCCGCCGCAGGCATGAGCGAAGACCCGCTCATCACTGCCGAACACCTCCGCCGCGCCCGCATAAAGCTCGACGCGATCACAGGCAGAAGCGGCGTTGAAGACATGCTCGACGCCCTGTTCGGGGCGTTTTGCATTGGGAAGTGAGATAAGATCAAGGGTTGCCCCAAGGCCATTATGTTATTATGTTCAATAAATGTTCCATGAGGGATTGGTTGGTAAATGAGTGAACTTGAGCCCGTTCATTTGGTTGAAGACGGCGATAGCGGTGCGCGTTTTCTGATTTATGGCGGAGACAAAGCCCCAGCCGTAGAGCTTCGCTACGAGGGTGATCGGCTCTGGATGACTCAGGGTCAAATGTCTGATCTTTTTGGTCGCGATGTATCAGTGATCTCACGTCACATTTCGGCGATTCTCGAAGAAGCCGAGCTAGGCGAGAGTAATTTGCAAAAAATGCAAATTGCTACGTCGGCTAAGCCAGTTACACTCTACAGCCTCGATATGATAATCTCCGTTGGCTACCGAGTGTCATCGGCTCAGGCGACTTTGTTTCGCCGTTGGGCGACTGACAAGCTGGTTCAATTTGCGACTAAAGGCTTCGTTATCGATAGCGTAAGATTGAAACAACCCGATGCGCGTGATCGCGTTACTGAGTTGCGGGAAATCATCCGTGATATCCGCTCTGATGAGGCCAATGTTTATCGCGAACTCAAAAAAATATGTGCGATGTGTCAGGATTATGATCCAAATTCAAAGGCTTGGACGGAATTTTACCGCAACACTCAAGCAAAACTGGTTTATGCGGTTTGCTCGTTAACTCCAGCAGAAGTTATAAATTCGCGTGTCGATGCTTCATTGTCGAATATGGGGCTGCAAACGTGGAAAAATGATAATGTCAGAAAATCTGATGTTACCACGTCAAAAAACTATCTGGCTCCGGCGGAAATCAAGGAATTGAATCGTTTGACCACTATTTTGCTCGATATATTTGAGGATCAGCTTGATATTGGTCGTCTCAAGACAATGGTTGCCGCTGCAAACTTACTTGACAAGCAATTGTCTGATCTGGGCAGGTCGGTTTTGCGGTCAGGTGGAAAAGTGTCGAGCGATGATGCTAAACGCCGTGCCGAGGATGAATATGAAGTGTTCAAGCTAAAGATTAAGGATGCCCGGCATAACGAAGCAGATCAGGCAATTGCAGACGTAAAACGGACTTTGAAAAAATTACGCTGATCCCCCGTTTCACGTGAAACATTGACCGAATCCCTCGACCCGCTTACCGCTCTTCGTTATGCAGAGCTTTGATGTCATTGTGGTCGGTGGGGGCCATGCCGGGTGTGAGGCGGCGGCGGCGGCGGCGCGGATGGGGGCTTCGGTCGCGCTTGTCTCGTTTGACCGGGCGCAGATTGGCGCGATGTCATGCAATCCCGCGATTGGCGGGCTTGGCAAGGGGCATTTGGTGTGTGAGGTTGATGCTTTTGACGGCTTGATCGCACGCGCGGCGGACGCGGCGGCGATCCATTACCGAATGCTCAACGCGTCAAAAGGCGCGGCAGTACGCGGCCCGCGTATTCAGGCTGACCGGAAATTATTTAAGGCGGCGATTCATCAAATGCTCGCCGCGCAGCCCAATCTTGAGATTGTTGAGGCGAGTGCAGGGGCCCTGACTTTTGATGATGCGGGTGAGACTGTAACGGGGCTGAGGCTCGGCGATGGCCGGACACTTATCGCCAAAGCGATCATTCTTGCGACGGGCACATTCCTTGGTGGGAAAATGTTCTGCGGCGAAGCGCGAACAAGCGGTGGACGAATCGGTGAAGCTTCGGCAGAAACGCTCGGCGTTCAATTGCGCGCGCGTAATTTGCCGATAGGACGGCTCAAGACTGGGACGCCACCACGCCTTGACGGGCGCACAATTGATTGGGCGCAGCTTGAAACGCAGCCTTCGGATAGTGGCACTTGGACATTTTCTGATTTGACGTCGGCACGCACGAATCCCCAGCTCTGGTGCGGTGTAACGCGCACCAATCCGCAAACGCACGGTATTATCCGGGCGAGCCTAGATCGTTCGCCGCTGTTCAGTGGCGACATAGAAGGGCAGGGGCCGCGCTATTGCCCGTCGATTGAGGATAAGGTGCACCGCTTTGCTGACCGAGATGGCCATCAGATTTTTCTTGAACCCGAAGGGCTGGATGACCTTTGGGTCTATCCCAACGGTGTCTCGACGTCGCTTCCGGTTGATGTTCAGTTGGCGATGTTGCGTAGTGTCGCCGGACTTGAACAAGTCGAGATTGCGCAGCAAGGCTATGCTGTTGAATATGATCATATCGATCCCCGCGCGCT
>JAYTMV010000126.1:0-4325 GCA_043728175.1 Sphingomonadales bacterium | reverse complement strand
CCCCTCCCCGTTCCGGGGAGGAATTATTTAGATCCAAAGGCTAGCGTCTTTCTGTTCAGTCACTTCAAACGTCTTGAACGCGAGACGAGCCTTTTTGCAGACAACGGTTTGGCGTAGCGCGCCAAGAACGTCATCGACCTCTTTTCGTGTGATATTGCTTAGTGAACCAACAATCACCTCGGATAATTTTAATTCATCAGAAAAATATACAAAATTTAGGGGCTGTTTCGCTTTTTCTGGAGTTAGTGGAATCGATTTCCGATGTTCCTGCTCATATTCCCAATGCTTAAATTTTGTCGTTGATAATTTTAAGAAAAATTTGAGCTTTTCCTCTTCAGATTTTGACAAAAGAGTTTTGTCAAATTTCAAAACTGTATCTGTGTAACCTATCTTGGTTGTTGTGTTTGTTGGAACGTCAAATCCCAAACATATGCCTCTGTGGTGATCGGCATAATGGCTCCAGTGGACAGGGTTTTTCCAATTTTCAGAAAAGCATAATATTCCAGATGTGTTGTCCATATCGTTCTTAAATTGCTTGAAGGTTTTGCGATCTGAAGGATCGGATAAATCCACCCCACGCAACTCAAATGGATCATTTAGTTCGCGGATTCTGGCTACTTTTAGGCGACGATGAACAATGTTCAAAAGCCCATACTGTTGATTCGTAAAATGATAGAGCTTCATTGCCGTCCCCCAATCTCTAATCCTACCCCGCCGCCATCTCCAGCATCCGATCCAAGCTTTTCTTCGCGGCCAGCCGCAACCCTTCCTCAATTTCGATTCTCGGGCTTAAATCGCGCAGCGCCACGTAGAGTTTCTCCATCGTATTTAAGGCCATGTAGGGGCAGATGTTGCAGTTGCAGTTGCCGTCCGCACCGGGCGCGCCGATGAACTGTTTGTGCGGGACGGCCTTTTCCATCTGGTGGATGATGTGCGGTTCGGTCGCGACGATCAGCGTGTTGCCGGGCATGTCTTTGGCATATTGGAGGATGCCGCTGGTGCTGCCGACATAATCGGCATGATCAATGATATGCGGCGGGCATTCGGGGTGCGCGGCGACGGGGGCACCGGGGTGTTGCGCCTTGAGCTTTATTAGTTCGGTTTCGCTAAACGCCTCATGGACAATACACACGCCGGGCCAGAGCAGCATATCGCGCCCGGTTTTGCGCGCGATATAGCCGCCGAGATGCTTGTCTGGGCCGAAAATGATCTTCTGATCCATCGGCAATTGCGCAAGGATTTTTTCGGCCGACGACGAGGTGACGATGATATCGCTCAGCGCCTTCACTTCGGTCGAGCAGTTGATGTAGGTAATCGCGATATGATCGGGGTGCGCGGCGCGGAACGCCTTGAACTTGTCGGGCGGGCATGAGTCTTCAAGGGAGCACCCTGCCTTGAGATCAGGCAGCACTACAATCTTTTGGGGGCTGAGAATCTTCGCGGTGTCGGCCATGAATTTGACCCCGCAAAAGGCGATGACATCGGCGTCAGTGGCGGCGGCCTTCTTTGACAGCTCAAGCGAATCGCCGACGAAATCGGCAATGTCCTGAAGCTCAGGCCGCTGATAATAATGCGCGAGGATGACGGCGTTGCGCTCTTTCTTGAGCTTCATGATTTCGTCGATCAGATCAGTTCCGTTCAGGCGGCTATGCGTATTCATTGGCTTGTCTCCACTTTGACAATTGCGTCTACCCCGGCAGCTTTCAGCGGCAAGGCAAAATTATTGGTGACCGCCCGCGCGGTGGCGTCCTGTGCGAGTTTGATCATCGTTGGCGCTTTGGCCTGCGCGATGATGTCGGTCTTGGCCTTGGTGCGGTTCGATTGATCAAGCAGCCGCTCAACATCGGTCAGCGTCATCAGCACCGCGCCCGAGCCATATTCTTTCGTCGCGGTCAGATCAAATTCGGGGCCGCTGAGTTCAATCGGGGGCAGGGTGACGGTCAGCGTTTTCGCGCCTGCGTCCCACACCAGATCCTTTTTACGAAGCTTAGCGAGATCAACTTCATAACGTACCATCGCTGGCATGATCAGCGTCTTTTCGGCGGCGAAGCCAAGCTGCTCCTTACGGCTCGTCACCACCGTAACAAAGCGCGCGGCGAAGGCCGAGAGGCGGTTCTGCTCTTGAAGGCTTTTGAGGCTTGAGGCGACGACGGTTTCCACGGGCGGGCTGACGCTGCGTTGGAGATAAGCGACCAAGCCGGCGGTCGCGAGGATCGCCGAGAGCAGGATTAGCCAGATTTGTTTCACGGTGTCAGCGCCCATCGATCGCTTGATTCGCCGACCAGCCCGCGCGTTTGGAGATCAATCAGATGCGCGAGTACGGAGCGTCCCGCCGCGCCGTGGAGCCTATGGTCGATGCCCTTATACATTTCGCCCACCATATCGGGAACCGCGCTGATGCCGCGTTCGAGGAGGCGGAGGATCTGCGCCTCACGCTGTTTGCGGTGGCCCATCATCCCGCGTGCAAGCCGCTGCGGGTTGTCAACGGGCTTGCCGTGCGCGGGGTAGTAAACCCGATCATCTCGCTCGATCAGGAGTTGGAGGCTGCGCATATAATCGGCCATATCGCCGTCGGGTGGGGAGACGACCGTGGTTGACCAGCCCATGATATGATCGCCGCTGAACAGCGCCTTCTCTTCCTCAAGCGCATAGCAGAGATGGTTTGAGGTGTGGCCGGGGGTGTGGACTGCGGTGAGCGTCCAGCCAGTTCCGGTCAGTTTTTCGCCGTCTTGTAGTACACGGTCGGGCGCATAGGTCGGGTCAAAACCTGCGTCGGCGCGCGGGCCATCATCGGAAAGCACGAGCGGCGCGCAGCCGATGATGGGCGCGCCTGTCGCAGTCTTTAACGGAGCTGCGGCGGGCGAATGATCGCGGTGGGTGTGGGTGCAGACAATGGCGGTGATCCGCTCTCCCTCAAGAATGCGGACGAGTTCACCAACATGGGCTGGATCATCGCCGTAGGGGCCGGGATCAATCACCGCGACGTCACCGTGGCCAACGATATAAGTCTGTGTGCCGGTATAACTGAACGGTGAGGCATTGCGCGCTAGCACCCGCCGGATCAGCGGCGAAACCTGCTCAGCAATGGCATAGGGTTCGTTTGAAAGATCGGGCGCATCCATATTCGCCTATGTGGCGGAGGGGTGCGCCCGATACAAGCTCTTGCCTATTGTAAGGTGAAGCGGCGCGGTCGCATTTTTGCAATCGCTGCTTCCAAAGATTTTAACGCAGCCGCGCGCTGGCCTTCTCCAAGCACCTTCATCGCCATGATCTGCGCGCGTGCGTTGTTCACCGCAGCGCGCGTTGTGGCGTTGGTGAGCGCGGTGATCTGGTCATCGCAGGTGATCACCATAATCTGATTATCACCATTATTGGATGAAACAACTTGGCGACGGCGGGCTTGTTTGGGGCATTCAACCTCTGCTGCTTTGGCTTGTAATGCAGGCGCTGCACCCGGCGAGGTGCCGAATGAAATCCGGGCCGATAGTGCTGCGGGCAATTCAGATGCGTCGGGTGCTGCTGGCGGCGCTGGGGGTGCGGGCGGTTCAACCATATTCCACCGTGCTTCGGCAAGCGCGCGTTTGGCCTCGGCAACCGCACGACCAGCTTCGATTTGTGCCTCACGCACGCGTTCTTGCGCCTGCGCCATGCGTTCCTTTGAGTCGCCTGCTGCGGCGCGGGCCTCTTCCTGCACGACGCGGACATCGGCTTCTGCTTCGCGGATTACGGTTTGGGCCTCTAATTCGGCTTCAACAAGCGCTTGTTCGGCTTCAATCTTGGCTTGTCTCGCTTCGTCGCGCGCCTCCTTAGCATCGCGGCGTGCCTCGGCGTAATCATCTTGCGCAGTCGGCTTGCTAACACGCGCGTCGCGCGATTTGGTATCGCTGGCAAAACTGGTCGAGGCGGTTAACGCTAGGCCGCCGCCAATCACCGCCAGCGCAAGCGCAGCGCCGGTTATGATGCGTTCGGGTTTGTCGGCGCGCGCAATAATATGGCGAAGCCGTGCCTTGAGCGTGGTTGTTGTGGCCATCGCGCAGATCGCAATCGGCACCGGGCCTATTGCGGCTTTGAACAAGGCGCTACCGTAAGCTTGGCGTTCGCACGGGGTTGCGCCGTTCAAGACGATAGCATCGCACGCAGCCTCCTGATCAAGGCGGAAGGCGCGGTGCGCGATGTGCGCGACTGGATTAAACCAATGGAGCGCCAGCATCGCTAGTGCCAAGAGATTGACGCCGGGATCACCGCGCCGGTGGTGGGTGAGTTCATGCGCCAGCGCCAACCGCTGCTCGGTCGCATTAAAGCGCGTATTGAAATCATGCGGAACG
>JAYTMV010000125.1:0-1514 GCA_043728175.1 Sphingomonadales bacterium | reverse complement strand
GCGAACGACAATCTGATGGAATTGCTGATCATGATTGATGCGCTGCGCCGCGCGTCGGCCAAGCGGATTACAGCGGTCGTTCCTTATTTCGGCTATGCCCGCCAAGACCGGAAGCCGGGGCCGCGCACGCCGATTTCGGCCAAGCTCGTTGCCAATATCATCACGACAGCGGGCGCAGACCGGGTACTTTCAATTGACCTTCACGCAGGGCAGATTCAGGGCTTCTTTGATATTCCAACCGACAATCTCTACGGCGCGCCAGTGATGAGTGCGGATATTCAGGCGCGCTTTGGCGACAAGAATATCATGGTCGTTTCGCCTGACGTTGGCGGCGTTGTCCGCGCGCGCGCGCTCGCCAAGCGCCTCAACAACGCCCCACTCGCCATCGTTGACAAACGGCGCGAGAAGGCTGGCGAATCTGAGGTGATGAACATCATCGGCGATGTCGAAGGGCGCTTTTGCATCATCGTTGATGATATCGTCGACTCGGCAGGAACGCTCTGCAATGCGGCGGCGGCGCTCAAGGAGGCCGGAGCAGAGAGGGTCGTCGCCTACGTCACCCACGGCGTACTGACGGGGGGTGCGGTGGCGCGCGTTGAGGGGTCTGAACTGACCGAACTGGTCGTGACCGATTCGATCCAGCCGCCCGAATCGGTGGCTGATGCTAAGAAAATCCGGCTGTTGAGCGTCGCACCGTTGCTTGCCGAAGCGATCACGCGGATTGCCGATGAAAGTTCGGTATCATCGCTGTGGGATTGATGAACGACGCCGACATCACCCTCATTCACCGCCTTGCCGAAGCGGCAGGGGCTGCGATCCGCCCGTATTTCCGGGCTGAGTTCGGGCTTGAGAGCAAATCGGACGCAACCCCGGTAACGCTCGCTGACCGCGCTGCCGAGGCCGCAATTCGCGTGATCCTTGAAAGCGAGCGCCCCGGCGACGGCATTATTGGCGAAGAATATGGCACCGTGCGTGAAAGCGCCTCACGCCAGTGGGTAATTGACCCGATTGATGGGACGACGAGCTTTGTTGCGGGTCGTCCGATCTTTGGCACGCTGATCGCGCTGATGGAGGATGGCTGGCCAGTGCTTGGGCTAATTGATCAGCCGATCCTCAAGGAACGCTGGGTTGGTGCGGTTGGCCAGGCGACGACATTCAACGGCACACCCGTTAAAACACGCGCCTGCCCCGAACTCGCCCAAGCGATTCTCTCAACCACCAGCCCCAATTGCTTTTCAGGCCATGAGGGTGAGCATTTCATGGCGCTTGCCGCCAAATCTGCGCACCGGCGGCTGATCTGGGGCGGGGACTGCTATAATTACGGACTGCTGGCGAGTGGGCATATCGATATCGTCGTTGAGGCTGGCCTGAAAATTCACGATTTTGCCGCACTCATCCCCGTGGTTGAAGGCGCTGGCGGGATGATGTGCGATTGGGCGGGCGAACCGCTGAGTGCCAAGAGCGAAGGCCATGTCATCGCGCTGGGCGATCCTGCGCGGTTGGAAGATGTGCTT
>JAYTMV010000124.1:0-2721 GCA_043728175.1 Sphingomonadales bacterium | reverse complement strand
GCCAGTCTTTAATATAGCCAGCACTTCATAGTGCTTGGATTGCCTCCAGCGCAACACGCACCGAATTTTCAGAAGACAACATCACCGCGCCTGCCGCGTCAAACCGCGTTGTCCGCCCCGCATCGCACGCACGGCAGACAGCATAGACATAGGCCCGCGCGGAATTGAGCGCGACATACATGTCCGCAACCTTGGCCTGCATGAGCTGAAACGAACCAATCGCGACGCCGAATTGCTTGCGCTCACGAATGTAAGGGATGACGACTTCGAGGCAAGCCTGCATGATACCGAGGCCAATGCCCGAGAGCACCGCACGCTCATAATCTAAGCCGCTCATCAAAACGCCGACGCCGCCATTTAGCGGCCCCATCACATTCGAATCAGGCACGAAACAATCATTCAAAACCAATTCGGCGGTGGGAGATCCACGCATCCCCATCTTATCAATTTTTTGCCCGATCGAGAAACCCGGCATGTCCTTTTCGATAAGGAACGCCGTGATCCCGCGACTGCCTTCGCCGGTTCTGGCATAGACAACCAATGTATCGGCATAGGCCGCATTAGTGATCCAGAATTTGGTGCCGTTGAGAACATAGCCGCCGTCAACCGTTTCTGCCTTGAGCTTCATCGACACCACATCCGACCCCGCCCCAGGTTCCGACATCGCGAGCGAACCGATATGCTCACCCGAAATCAGCTTGGGGAGATATTTTGCCTTTTGCTCAGCATTGCCCCACCGCCCGATTTGATTGACGCACAGGTTTGAATGCGCGCCGTAAGACAGGCCCACCGAAGCGCTCGCCCGACTGACCACTTCACATGTTCAAGATAGCCAAGGCCAAGCCCGCCATCGGCCTCAGCAATTGTAATACCGTGCAGTCCCAGCGCGCCCATCTCTGGCCACAAGTCGCGTGGGAACCAATCATCGGCATCAATCTTTGTCGCCAGCGGCGCGATCCGTTCATCAGCAAAACGCCTGGTACTGTCGCGGATGATGTCGGCATTGTCGCCAAGCGCAAAATCAAAATCTGGTGTCGCGGGCATCGACATTATCTCGTCGTCAGGGATCGATGGCGGTGTCAATACTCATCCGATGATCACTGACATACAATCAGCTATAAAAAAGGAATTGAAATGACCTAATCAACCCACTTCGGCGACCGCTTTTGAAGGAAAGCGGCAATGCCCTCCTTCGCATCCTGATGCCGAAGGTTTGCGTTGGCGGACTCCCCGGCGAAGACATATGCCTCTGGTATGGTCAACGCAGCTTGATGGTGGAAGCTCCGCTTCCCCAAATCAAGGATCGCTGCTGATTTCGACGCAATTTCGGCTGCCAATGCGTCGATCGCCGCTTCAAGAAGCTCTGGCTCATGCACTTCGTTAATGAGACCAATCGACAGCGCATGTGCGGCCGAAAAGAGTCTACCTGTGGCAAGCATCATCAAGGCCTGTTTGCGGCCAATCGTTCGGCTGAGTTGCACTTGCGGGCTATGGCACCAGAAGCCAATGTTGATGCCGGGCACAGCAAAACGCGCAACGGACGAAGCCAGCGCGAGATCACAAGCTGCGACCAATTCACATCCCGCTGCTGTCGCAACACCTTCTACTTTCGCAATCACGATCTGACGCTGGTTCATGATCGCCTCCATCAACGCAGCTAGTTGCGTAAAATCATGTTCGGCTGTCTGATGTGCGAATTCACTGAGATCGTGCCCCGCACAAAAAATGCGCCCGCCTGCGCCGGAAATGATGATGATTTTGATATCGCGCCGCGATTCCAATGCAGCCAATACGCCCCGCAGTTCGGTGATCATCGTCGCGGAAAGACTGTTGCCCGCTTTGGGTCGATTTAGGATCAACCGTGCGACGGGTGCAGCCTCTGATTGGAGGATCAGTGGCTGATTTTCATTGTTTTGGTGCATTTCGATACTCAGTTTTTGAGCGTCTTGGGCGCTGTCTTGTTCGAAAAGGCTTCAAGCCGTTCTTTCGAAGCTTCCTGCGTATTCGTGATTCCGGCGATGAAAGCTTCAGCAAAGAAGCCGTCGCTTGCAGGCATGTTGCCGATCCGGTTAATCGCAGAGGTGATGGCGAAGTTAGAAAGTGGCGGGTTTTCGGCGGTGCGCTTTGCAATTTCGACGGCTTTACGCAGGCAAGTCTCGCGGCTTTCAAGATATTGGCACAGGCCAACCGAAACTGCCTCCTGTCCCGAATAGACCCGGCCCGTAAGCATCATATCGACCATACGGGCTTCCCCAACCATGCGGGCAACACGAACCGTAGCGCCCCCTCCAGTGAAGATACCGCGCTGTCCTTCCGGCAGAGCGAAATAAGTGGTCTCATCGGCAACGCGAATATGAAAGGAAGAGGCAAGTTCTAACCCGCCGCCAACCACAGCGCCGCGAAGGGCGCCGATCACAGGCACGCCGCAATGCTGGATACGCTCGAATGCCGCGTGCCAACGGCGGCAGATATACATGAAGTCCGAAGCGCTTCGCGCTTCTCGGTGATGCTCCACCAGATCAAGGCCGGCACAGAAATGCTCGCCTTCCGCTGCAACAACAACAGCACGGATTGCTGAGCCTTCAATCGCATGGAACAGGTCATAAAGTTCTTCGACAAACGCAATGTCGAGTGCGTTGCGCTTTGCCGCTCGATTCAGTGTGACAATCGCAATCTCGCCATCGATCTCAGTCTTGATGTTACCGAATGTCATATCTGCAA
>JAYTMV010000123.1:0-5164 GCA_043728175.1 Sphingomonadales bacterium | reverse complement strand
TTCACTGCCTCATCCGATCTTTGTGTGGATATTTATTGAGGCGCCCAAATCTTATTTTATATCGGTGTCGGCAATTGCGGGCATTTTAGCCAATCATTGCCAGAGCCGGGCACCGCCGTTAGAGGCTTATTGCCTTGGGGACAAGAGAGGGCGTTTCAAATCATGACAGATCAGCAACCTGTCGTCGGCATCATCATGGGCAGCACATCAGATTGGGAAACGATGCGTCATGCGTCAGACATGCTGGCAACGCTTGGGGTAGCCCATGAAAGCAAGGTTGTTTCGGCGCACAGAACGCCTGACCGGTTGGTCAGTTATGCCAAGGGTGCCGCCGCGCGCGGGCTGAGAGTGATTATTGCAGGGGCTGGCGGTGCCGCGCATTTGCCGGGGATGGCGGCGGCGATGACGGCGCTGCCCGTGCTCGGCGTTCCTGTCGAGTCAAAGGCGCTTTCGGGCATGGATAGCCTGCTCTCAATCGTGCAAATGCCCGGTGGGATTCCGGTTGGGACATTGGCAATTGGTAAGGCAGGGGCGATCAACGCCGGCTTGCTGGCTGCGGCAATATTAGCACTTTCGGATGAAGCGCTTGCGCTGCGGTTGGCGGCGTGGCGCGCCGCCCAAACTGACGGGGTGGCAACTGATCCTTCATGACATTGCTTGCCCCCAAACCGCTTCCACCCGGTTCAACAATTGGCATCATCGGTGGCGGCCAGCTTGGCCGGATGCTGGTGATTGCCGCAGCTACACTTGGCTACCGCATTCATATCTTTGCGCCTGATGATGATAGTTGCGCCGCAGAAATCTCGGCTACCGTAACGCGCGCGGCCTATTCGGATCGCAAGGCACTCGCGGCCTTTGCAGACTCGGTTGATGTTGCGACCTTTGAATTTGAGAATATCGATGCCGCTCCACTGACCGAAGTGGCCAGCCGGGTCAGCCTGTGGCCGCCGCTTGCAGCGCTAGAAATCGGCCAAGACCGGATCACCGAAAAGAACTTCGCCAGCGACCTCGGCGCGCGCACTGCACCGTGGGCCAGCGTCTCAAGCCGGGCCGAGCTTGACGCCGCAATCGCTAAGGTTGGTTTGCCAGCAATCCTCAAAACCACGCGCTTTGGCTATGATGGCAAGGGGCAGGCGCGTATCAAAAATGAGGCTGATGTTGACGCCGCTTGGGCCGCAATCGCAGGCAAGCCCGCAATCCTTGAAGCCATGGTGCCATTTGAACATGAGTTTTCGCTGATTGTGGCGCGCGATCAATACGGCGCAATCAGTTTTTGGGATGCGCCGGAGAATGTCCATAAGGACGGCATTCTTGCGACATCGACGATTCCACCAAGCGATATCATCCGCCAACAAGTCCCCGCTGCACGCGGACTAGCGCGGCGCTTGGCCGAAAAGCTGGACTATGTCGGTGTGTTCGCGGTGGAATTTTTTGCAAGCGATGATGGGCCGGTGTTCAACGAAATGGCACCGCGCGTTCACAACAGCGGGCATTGGACGATCGAGGGTGCGGTTACGTCACAATTTGAGAATCATATTCGCGCTGTTGCTGGCCTTCCGCTTGGCAGCACCAAAACGACTGGGTCATCAGTGATTATGAAAAACATTATCGGCCATGATGCCGACGATTGGTTGGCAATGGCAGGCGATAGCGGCAGCCATTTGCATCTCTACGGCAAAGATGAGGCGCGTGATGGCCGCAAAATGGGGCACATCACGCGCGTCATAGTTTAGCTTACGCGGGTGCCGCTCATCGGCATTGATCCGAACATGCCAGCCTTTACCGAACCAGTAATAGTGTCACCGTCGACCGTTGCGGTGCCTTCAAGCGTCATCGGCATTGGCACTTTCATGTCCATTTTCCAGGTCAGCGTGTTGCCGTCAACCTTGCCTTCATAAACATCGAGCGAGCCTTGCGCACCCGAGTTGGTGCCGCTCCAAGTGTCACCGTCAACATTGACGGTCAGTGTCGATTTCTGATCACCCATTGGCGATTTGACAACACAATCATATGAACCAGCTACTGACATTGATAATCTCCCTTGTTTGGACGGCTATTTCGCCGCAGGTGCGGCAATCTCTTCCACTGGCAAACCGATTCCGTCAAGTTGTGGGCGCACCAGTTTGGCATCCCCCACTACGACAAAGATTAGCTTGGCCGGATCAATTGCTGCCCTGCCCGTAGCGTCAATTGAAGGCGCCGTCACCGTCCGATATTTTTCAGCAAGCGTTGCATAATAATTGTCAGGACGCTTGAGATTGATGATGCTGGTAATCCCACCAAGCACATCGCCTGCGGTTTCAAAGCTTCCCGGCAGTTCGCGGATGTTACCGTTCATCGTTCGCTCTAACTCTTCAGCAGTGACGCCGCGTGTCGTTAAGAAGTCACTGATCTGGCTGCGCAGCGCTTTGATCGAGTCGCCCGTTCTGTCCGCCTGAACCGGTGCTGAGATGGTGTAGCTGATCCGCTGTTCCTGCGCACCGATCCGTGAGCCAACGCCGTATGACCAGCCCTTGGTTTCGCGCAAATCCATGTTGAGCCGCGAAAGGAACGCACCGCCCAAGATATCATTGGCGGCACGCAGTGTGACAAGATCATCGCTGCCCTTTGCATCAAGCACCTGCCCGCCGATAATAAGCGATTGCGGCGAATTAGGACGATCAACAAGGTAGATTTTGGCTGTCGCCGCAGGCACAGGCGCGCTGAAATTTTTGACTGGCTTTGGCGTTGCGGGTTTTGCCCATGTCCCAAAGCTTTTTTCGAGCAGCGGAACCAGCGTCGTCAGGCTGGTATTGCCCGCAATAAAAATGCGCGCAGTATCAGGCCGCAGCCATGCCTTGTGGAACGACGAGAGAGCGGCTTGATCAAGCTTTTTGACCGTTTCAGGCGTTCCCGTACCGCTGCTGGCGCGACCATAAGGATGGCCTTCACCCCAGAGTTTGACGGGCAGAACCCGACCCGCAAGCCCCTGCGGCTGGGTCAGTTCTGCCGAAATACGCGCCAACTGCTGGCCGCGCAGTCGCTCAACCTCAGCCGGGGCAAAGGCTGGATTGCGAACGATATCGGCGAGCAAATCAAGCGAAGGCGCAAGGTTCGGCGTCACCGCAAACAGGCTGACGTTAGTGCGATCAACGCTTGCCCCGGTTGAAATCGTTGCGCCGAGACGCTCGCTCTCTTCCGCAATCTGCACTGAATTGCGCGTCGCAGTGCCTTCATCCATCAGCGCAAGCATCAGCGACTGAGTGCCAAGTGCGTTCGCGGGATCAGCCGCCGAACCCGCATCAAAGCTAACCGTCATCTGGACAGCGGGCACCGCGCTCCGCTTGGCAAAGAAAACCTCTATCCCGTTGGAAAGCGTTGCCCGCTCAATCTTGGGGAAATCAAGCGCGGTCAATTCACCCACTGGCGGCAGGGTTGATCGATCAGGGCCGACGACTTTGGTTTTTGTCATGGCAGCAGGTGCTGTCGCTGTTTTTGCGACTGGTTTCGCAGGCGCTGGCTCGTCATATTTTTCACGCTCACCGGGTTCAACGGTCAGCGAGAAAATCGGGCGCGACAGCCATTTGCGCGTGGCAGCGGTCACCGTTGCTGGCGTCATTGCAGCAAGTTCGGCAAGTTCGGTGCGGTAACGCCCTGCGTCACCTGAATAAACCAAACCTTCGGCAAGCGTCGTTGCTTTGCCGCTAAACCCACCGACCGATTCAAGCCCATTGATCGTACTCGCGATTGAACGCGTAGCAACGCGGCGCACTTCGTCAGCGGTTGGCCCCTTCGCCATAAATTCAGCGATCAGCGCATCAAGCCGCTTGGCAACAAGCGCTGGGTCAACGCCGGGCTTCACATCGGCAGAGGCGGTAAACATGCCGATTTGTTCAAACAGGTCAGCCGAAGCGGTGACAGAAACCGCGATCTGCTCCTTGCGGACAAGCGCATTGTCAAGACGGCTGCTCGATAGCCCGCCAAGTACGGTTGCCCCCACTTGAAGCGCGGTGGCATCCTTGTCATTCAACCCCGGTATCGCCCACATCCGCATAATCCGTGTCGTTGCCACCCGGTCTTTCATGACTTTGCTAACGGGCGCTGCCAGCGTTGGAACAGGTGCATTCACCCGCGCGATGGCTGGCCCGCGCGGAATCCCGCCGAACCAGCTTGTGACCTTTTGCTTGGCAGTCGCGAGGTCAATATCACCAGCGAGCACGAGCACCGCATTATCAGGGCCGTATTTGGCACGGAACCAATTTTTGACATCCTCAAGGCTCGCTGCGCTCAGATCGGCCATCGAGCCGATGGTGGAGTGATGATAGGGATGCCCTTTGGGGAAAAGCGTTTCCTGAATGACATATTCGGTGAGGCCGTAAGGCTGGGTATCACCCTGCCGCTTTTCATTCTGGACGACGCCAATCTGATTATCGAGTTTCTCCTGCGTCACCGCACCAAGCAGATAGCCCATCCGGTCACTTTCAAGGAAGAGCGCGCGGTCAAGCGCTGCGGTTGGCACCGTTTGGAAATAATTGGTGCGGTCAAACCATGTGGTGCCGTTAAAATCAGTCGCGCCAACCTGCTGAAGCGGTTCAAAAAAATCACCCGGCGAATTTTCAGAACCATTGAACATCAAATGCTCAAACAAATGTGCAAATCCGGTTTTGCCCTGTGGCTCATCTTTTGAACCAACATGATACCAGACCGATACCGCAACCACAGGCGCTTTCCGATCAGTATGGACAACAACGCGCAAGCCGTTGGGGAGGGTGAATTGTTCGTAAGGGATTTTCACCGCTGCGGCGAGCGCAGAGACGGGCGCGGGCTTTGCGGGCGCTGCCACGGCTGGAGACAGCGTAAGTGCAATCAGTGGAAGCAGTGCGATCGATTTTTTCATATATCTCATCCTGTCAGGCGAATTTTCATAGTCTATACGCGCAAATTAATGTGAGGCCATGCACGACACAAAGCCTTCGACGAACCGCAATCATGTTTCGACCAAATGCTAAGACCAAATGCTAGGGGCGGTAGGCGCGCTTGGCATTGGCAAGCAAATCGGCGCGTTCAAAATGCACTGGCTTGAACCTGCGGTCGACAAACAGCTTCATTTGATCGGTATAATGGGGCGAGTTAGGGCGGGTCGTAGCAGCACCATAAGGCTGAATCGACTGGCTGTTCACCTTGC
>JAYTMV010000122.1:0-17640 GCA_043728175.1 Sphingomonadales bacterium | reverse complement strand
GCGCGCTCCCTCGCCTTCCGGCTAAACACAGATGATCTCGTCATCGCTGGCCCGGTCAACCCGATCCGCGTTGTCAATCGCGAGGATGGCCCACACCCTTATGTGATGGTGCGCGGCGGGATGGAGGCGCTGATCGCGCGGCCAGTTTATTATGAACTGGCTGAACTTGCGGTGTCCGAAGGCGCGGAAACACTTGGGCTATGGAGCGGCGGCGCATTCTTTGCGCTGGACGCCGCATGACCCTCGCTGATCGGCTGCGTGCTGCGATTACTGCCCCAAATGACACGACGATGATCGCGCATGACGGGCATGTGGATGATCTTGCCGCCTATGAAGCCACCCCTGCCGCCGTCCTGATCGCCGTTACCGACCGCGCCGAACCCGGCGTGATCCTGACGCAGCGCCCCGAAACCATGCGTCGCCACCCCGGCCAAGCGGCCTTCCCCGGTGGGCGGGTTGACCAAGGCGATGCGGATGTCATCGCGGCGGCTTTGCGCGAAGCTGAGGAGGAGATCGGCCTGTCGCGCCACATCCCCGAAATCATCGGCACGGTAGATCTTTACCGCACAATCACCAGCTACACGATCACCCCCGTCCTTGCGGTGATCCCGCCTGACTTGCCGTTGGTTGCCAACCCGCACGAGGTGGCGCATATTTTTGAGGTGCCGCTCGCCTTCCTCCTTGACCCTGCCAACCATGTGCCAAAGGCGACTGACTGGAACGGCCAACAGCGGCAGTTTATCGAAATGCACTGGGAGGGCCAGCGCATCTGGGGCGCGACAGCAGCGATGATTGTAAACCTATCGCGCAGGCTATCATGGCAGGGGTAGTCCTTCCCGATGCGCCGTGGCGGCATAGCGCCGGGCTTGGCCTGCTCTGCCGCACGCTTGGCAGTGATGAGGGGTTAGTGCGCCTTGTCGGCGGCGCGGTACGTGATGGGCTGGCGGGACAATCGGTCACCGATATTGATTTAGCAACCGCGCTTTCGCCGGGTGAAGTCATCGCACGGCTTGAGGCGGCAAAGATCAAGGCGGTGCCTACCGGCCTTGCCCACGGCACAGTAACAGCGGTGCTTTCATCAGGGCCGATTGAAATCACGACGCTGCGCCGCGATATCGCGACCGACGGGCGACACGCAACAGTCGCGTTCACTGATGATTGGCGCGAAGATGCGGCACGGCGCGATTTCACGATCAACGCGCTTTCGGCAGACCCGTTCAGCGGCACAGTGTTCGATTATTTCGGCGGCGCTGATGATCTTGCAGCGGGCCGGGTCGCGTTCATCGGTGATCCGCTCAAGCGCATTGCCGAGGATCATTTGCGGATCATGCGCTTCTTCCGCTTTCACGCCCGTTATGGCCGGGGGGAACCTGACAGTGCAGCGATTGCGGCGTGTACGCTACGCGCCAATGACTTGATGGCGCTTTCACGCGAACGCATCGCCGATGAACTGCTCAAAATTCTCGCGCTGCCTGATCCCGGCAATGTGATTGTGCTGATGATTGATCAAGGGATTTTTAAGCCCGTCCTGCCCGAAATTGCCGATGCTGCGCCGCTTGCCCGGCTAATTAAACGCGAATTTGATGCTGGCATATCGGGTGACGCTTTAAGGCGCTTGGCCGCACTGCTTGCGCTTGATGTCGCTGTTGCCGAGGACATAGCCGCGCGGTTGAAATTCTCAAATGCGAAGCGCAAGCGGCTCGCCTGTGCGGCGGCGCGCGTGGCTGAAGATGTGGCCGATCCAAAGGCGCTCGCTTATTGGATGGGCCATGAAAGCGCGGTTGACCGCCTGCTATTGGGGTGTGGCGACGCCCGCGCGCTTGCCGGCTGGGCGGTGCCGAGCTTCCCAATCAGCGGCGGCGCAATAGTCGCACGCGGCATCAACGCCGGCCCCGATGTCGCGCGCATCCTCAAAGCGGTGGAGCGCCAATGGGTGAACGAGGGCTTCCCCGATAAAGCGCGAGTTGAGGCGATTGCGGATAGTTTTAGTCCCTTAGCGTAAATCGTCATTGCGAGGAGCGAAGCGACGTGGCAATCCAGTTCCACCGTCGCTACTGGATTGCCGCGCTT
Source organism: Sphingomonadales bacterium (assembly GCA_043728175.1). Classification (GTDB taxonomy): domain Bacteria; phylum Pseudomonadota; class Alphaproteobacteria; order Sphingomonadales; family Sphingomonadaceae; genus Aquisediminimonas. The sequence goes on along the minus strand of JAYTMV010000122.1, from coordinate 15,570 downwards.
CGCTCGCAATGACGAATCATTATAAATCAATCCCTCTTTCCCTGTCGGCGTAGTGTCGCAACATCGCCGATAAAACGCGTGCCGACCAGCCCGCGCGCCAGCACTGCCGCCGCACGACCACCGCGTGCGCTGCTTGGCGGCACCTTCACATTAGCGAGATCAATGCCCGGCTGCCCTATCGCCTGAAGCGCCGCACTCAGTTTGGCGACATCACCGCTCTTGAGCTTGGCAAAGGCCGCCTCAACCTCGGCCAATTCCTTTTCAAGCGCATCAATGCGTGCGATTTGATAGTTGGTTGGCGCGGATTCAACCGAGGTAATGGCACCATAAGCCACGTCCATATTCTCACGCAGCCGCTCTTCACCAGTGATTGCCCCGCCCTCTTTGGTCGCCACCACCTGTTGCTTAAGCGCAACCGCCTGCGTCGAGACACTTGCAGCAAGCATCTTGGTCGTCCCGCCCTTTTCGACCAGCGAATCGGATTGCTCAGCCGTCGCCTTAAGTCCCGCAACGAGAGCTGACATCCGCCCGAACAGTACGCTGACCCGTTGCGCCGCATCAAACTGTTTCTTGCGATCAGCAACAGTAAAGGTCGCACGGCGATCAAGCCCGATATCGAGCGGCATCGTCACCGTCTCGCCTGCCTTGGTCAGTCGGACAGTATAACGACCGGGCAGCACACGCGGGCCTTGCGTTGAATAAAACGCAAGCTGCGCGGCAGGCGGCGCAACCGGCGGTTTAACCCTCATCGACCATTCAACGCGGTTAAGCCCGCGCCGTTTTGAGGCAGGGAGCGTGTCAACAACATTGCCTTCACTATCAAGGATTTCGAGCTTCATCCGTCCGATGATATGCCGATCCTTTTGATAGTAAGTGATGACAGCCCCGCCCGGCGGGTTATCGCCGCTGAACTTACCATCACCATCTGACCAGCCGCCACTGCCTTGCAGCCGCTGCTGTGTCGCGCGGCCCGGCAGCAGCTTCACTGTCGCTGCAAGCGTTCCAGTATCAAGCGTGCGCAGCGGCGAGACATCGTCAATGATCCATATTCCGCGCCCATGCGTGCCGAGGACGATATCATTGTCACGCGCCTGCACGGCAATATCGCGCACCGCAACAGCCGGGAAATCCTTGGGCTTGAATTCGGCCCAGCTTGTGCCACCATCCACTGAAATGAACATGCCAAATTCGGTGCCTGCGAATAGCAAGTTTGGATTGACTGAATCTTCTTTGATCACATGGAGATAACCACGCACACCTGCCGTTGAAGCGCCAATCAGTGGCGTCCAGCTTTTGCCGCCATCGCGCGTTCGGTAGAGATAAGGCGTCATATCGCCGTAGGTATGGCGATCCACCGCGACATAAGCAGTATTTGCATCATAACGGCTCGCCTCAACCCAACTGACCCAATTGCCCTTATTTGGCAGCTTGAGATTGGCCGTCAGGTTGCTCCACGCTTTGCCGCCGTCGCGCGTCATCTGCACATTGCCATCATCGGTGCCAACCCAGATCGTTCCGGCTGCCTTGGGGCTTTCGGAGATAGAGTATAGCGTGGTGTGCATTTCTGCGGCTGAATTATCAACGGTAATTCCGCCCGATTGCTCCTGCTTTTGGCGGAGCGGGTCATTGGTTGTCAGATCAGGCGAAATCCGATCCCAGCTTGTCCCCTGATCGCGTGAGCGAAAGAGGAACTGTGCGCCGATATAAATTGTCCCTTTTTCATTGGGGGACATATGAAGCGGGGCATTCCAGTTGAAGCGCAGTTTCTCCTTATAACCGCCCTTGGGCTGAATATCGCGCTGCTGCATCGTCTTGCGGTTGATCCGCGCGAGTTGTCCGCCCTGATATTCTGCATAAGCAAAATTGGGGTCGGCGGGATCAGAAAATGTCCAGAAACCGTCGCCGCCGTAAAGATTTTCCCAGCGGTCATTGGTGATCCCACCGGGGTAGGCGCTGTCGCCCGCCCAACTGCTATTATCCTGTAGGCCGCCGTACACTTGATACGGATCTTTATCATCAACGCTCACGTGATAAAATTGGCTGATCGGCAGATTTTCTGATTTCAGCCAGCGATTGCCGCCGTCGTGCGATGTCCACATGCCGCCATCATCGCCGCCAATCATATGTTTGGTGTTGTTGGGATTGATCCACAGCGCGTGCCAATCGGCGTGTGATCCGCCGCCGGTGGTGCTGAAACTTTTGCCTCCATCTTGCGAGACGATCGGTTGAAGGTTCATCTTGAAGACGCGGTCAGCATCTTTGGGATCGACCACCATTTTGGCAAAATAAAAGGGTCGCCACACCATATTCTGGCTGCGGTCACGCTCTTCGAAAGTCTTGCCGCCGTCATCGGAGACATAAAGTGCTGAACGAACATTTTCGATGAAGGCATAAACGCGATTGGGATTTGACGGCGCAAAGACGATTTCGCTGCGTCCCCAAGGCCCCTTGGGCAGGCCTTTGGTGTTGGCCTCGGTCATCCCGCGCCAGCTTTTGCCGCCATCAAGCGATTCCATGATCGCGCTGGCCGAAGCCTTGTCCGGCCCCTCACCACCTGAACGAAATGTCCAACCCTGCCGCCGGAAATCCCATAGGCCAGCGATCAAGCGATTTGAGTTTGCCGGATCAACCGCAAGCGTTGAACAGCCCGTTGAAAGATTGCCGCCTTTCAGGATTTGCGTCCAATTCTTGCCGCCGTCGGTGGTTTTATAAAGCCCGCGATCCGCCGAATCTGACCACAACGCACCCGGCGCGCAGACATAGACGGTTTCCGAATTTTTGGGATCGACAACGATGTTCACAATCCGCTCAACATTCGGCAAGCCCACCCGCGTCCAGCTATCGCCGCCATCAGTTGATTTATAAACGCCGTTGCCAACTGAAACTGAATTGCGTGTCCAGCTTTCGCCAGTGCCGACCCACACGGTTTGGGGATTATTGGGGTCAAGCGTCACCGCGCCAATCGATTGGACGGGCTGCTTGTCAAAAATGGGCTTGAAGGTCGTGCCGCCGTCATCCGATTTCCAAACTCCGCCCGAAGCAGCGCCAACATAGACGGTGACTTTGCCGTCAGCCTCTTGGCGGACAGCGAGCGAGGCGATACGGCCTGACATTGTTGCTGAACCAATATTGCGGACGCCAATTCCTGAAACAGCGGCGGTGTCAGCCGTTGCCGTTTGCGCAGCGGCAAGAGTGCTGAGTGAACCAGCGGCAGCGAGCGCGATTAACATACGTGTTTTGAACATGGCGTGCGTCCTTACTTTCTGGCTCACTTGCTGGCGGTTGGTTTGGCGGCAGGGCTTGCCGGTTGTGCGAAATAATCGGGTTTAACGTCTGCATTGGCGCTCGCAGTTTCAATCGAAACTTGCTGGCGCTGGCTTGACCCCTTTTGCCCGCTTTGAACCGACATCGGATAATACACCCCGCCAACCTTTTCATAATCGCCAAGCTCATATTCAAACACTTGCTCGGCACCGCGCACCTTTCGCGTTTCAGTCATCGCAATTTCCAAATAAGTGCCGGGATCAAGCAAATAGACGAAACTATCGCCGTCCTTCTCCGACACGCGCAATTTATAGGCGAGCGTCCCGTCAAAATCTTCGCGGCCCAGATATTCGATCCTGCTGCCATTCGCGGCGGCCGCGTGTAGCGGCCCATCGACAAGCCCTGAGTCTGCAAGCGAGCGCGCGTCATCGGCTGACATGGTTTCGGCATCACGCCGCCCGCCAAACGGGTTGATCGTCCAACCCGCCTTGCCATCATAAGCCTGAACCAATGTCAGCCCCTGAAGCGTTGAGTCGAACCGCACTGCCCCTGCGCCGCTCGCACTGTTGCGCGCGCGCGTTTCAACATAATCAAGCTCAAAATCGCCGGGGAAGCGGATCTTACCCTTGAACTGGAGCGTGCGCAGCGCCTTTAGCGCGTCAGCCCCGCCGCGTGCCTCCAGATTTTTGGCAACTAGCTCCTGCGCGCTCGGTTCTGCCGCCTGCGCCGAAAACAACGGCGCACTCACGAACGCACACGCAATCATGATGTTTTGAATCTGGCGCATAGCCCTGCCTCCACCTATGTTCTTAATTGGCGGGAGGCTATGCCTGTGCACCACTCACGGCAAGGCCCTTCGTCGTTGATATCAGGTCGTTGGCAGATTACGAGCATCCCTTTCGCAATCGGCACTTTTGTGCAAAGCTTTACGTCGTTTGCTCAAGACGAAAGTGTGCACCGTTGGTAAAGTCAGATGATCGTCGCGCGGTGCTGCTTGACCGGATGGCTGACCACATCCTCACGCACGGGATTTCTGCGTCAAGCCTGAGGCCGCTCGCCAAAGCCGCACGGACGAGCGACCGGATGCTGCTCTATTATTTCAGTGACAAATCCGAAATGATCGCCGCAACGCTTGAGCACATCGCACAGCGACTTGGGCTTGTACTTAGTGAACTGAGTGGACACACTTCGCTCCCGATTGATCAACTCACCCCCAAATTATTTGCACTGCTCTCCGCCGAAGCCCTCTGGCCTTATATGCGGCTATGGCTTGAAATCGCCTCGCTTGCCGCCAAAAATGATCCTGTCTGCCGCACCGTTGGAGAGCAAATCGCGAGCGGATTTCTTCATTGGGGCGCGACGCAACTTGATAGCCCAACGCCTGAAGCACGTGCGGCTGATGCGGCCAAGTTGCTTGTAACGATTGAAGGCATGATGTTGCTCAAAAGCGTCGGGCTTGACGATGTGTGTAGAATGGCACTCAAGTAGAATTGGTGGACACATCATCGGGCCCGTTCATGATCAACCCAAGCACCAGCCCGACGCCGGCACCCCAAAAGATCACGGCGGCTCCCTTCACGATTAGCTTAGGATCACTTCCGTAAAGGCTCGGGAACCAGGCGTGAGCGATACCATCAAGCAAGAGCGCGGTTGCAGTGATGACGATCAGGCTGATCGCGGTTTGATCACGGCTCAGCTTCGCCAGCGCCCGACCGATCCATATTGCGGGAACCGTGCCGGGGATCACCAGCGCATAAGTGATCACGCGCCCAAAGCCATCGAGCCCACCCATCGGCCCGATGGTGCGGACAAGGATCGCAGCGAGAAACCACAGCACCGCGCCGTAAAGCGCAAGGATGATCATTTGCTTGGTGGTGAGTGGTTGGGTTTGGCTTGAATGTGTAATGAGTCGGGCCTCCGCAATGATTGCTAAGCCCGATTACATGAAAAATGTAGCGAGTGCTACAATAAAGTTTCCGTCACCACGGCCTCCGCCGGGGTGACGTTATTTTACGCCGCCATTTGCCCTCTTGCCAGTTCACACTGCGACCAGATTTCGGACAGCGCGTTCACCAGTTTATCAATGTCATCATCGGTATGCACGGGCGACGGCGTGATGCGCAGCCGCTCAGTGCCCTTGGGAACCGTAGGATAATTGATCGGCTGCACATAAATGCCGTGATTATCCATCAGCCAGTCACTAATCATCTTGGCTTTGCGCGGATCGCCGACCATTACGGGAATGATGTGGCTTGGATTGTCGATCATCGGAATACCCATTGCATGGAGCTTGCGCCGCACCGTTGCAACGCGTTCTTGATGGCGCGCGCGCTCCATCTGGCTGGCCTTCAAATGCTTGACGCTGGCACATGCCCCTGCCGCAATCGCGGGGGGAAGTGCAGTCGTGAAAATAAAGCCACTGGCAAAGCTGCGGACGAAATCGCACAGCGCTTTGCTCGCCGCGATGTAGCCACCCATCACGCCGAAGGCCTTACCAAGCGTCCCTTCGATCAGCGTAATCCGATCCATCAGCCCTTCGCGCTCAGCAACGCCACCACCGCGCGGGCCGTAAAGCCCAACCGCGTGAACCTCATCAATGTAAGACATTGCGCCGTGTTTCTCGCAGACATCAAGGATCTCAGCGATTGGCCCGATGTCGCCGTCCATTGAATAAACGCTTTCAAACGCAACCAGCTTTGGTCGACCCGGCTCGACTTCGCTTAGCAAGCGGTCAAGATCGGCTGGGTCATTATGCTTGAAGCGTTTGCACTCGGCACGACTGTGGCGAATACCTTCGATCATTGAGGCGTGGTTGAGCGCATCGGAGAAAACGATGCAGTTAGGCAGCTTTGCCGCAATCGTGCCAAGCGCCGCCCAGTTTGAAACATAGCCCGAGGTGAAGATCAGAGCATCTTCCTTGCCGTGGAGATCGGCAAGTTCAGCTTCAAGCAAGACATGGTGATGGTTGGTGCCCGAGATATTGCGGGTGCCGCCTGCGCCTGCGCCGCACTGGTCAAGCGCGGCGTGCATCGCGTCAAGCACCTGCGGGCTTTGGCCCATGCCGAGATAATCGTTTGAGCACCAGACGGTGACTTCCTGTGTGCCATCCGCCACGTAACGCGTCGCCTTGGGAAAGCTGCCCTTATGCCGCTCAAGTTCTGCAAAGACGCGGTAGTTGCCTGCGTTCTTCAACCCCTCAAGCTCGCTCTGGAAAAAGCCTTCATAATCCATCGTCACTCTCCCTATTATCTTTTTGTCTGATTAGCCCTGCTGGTCAAAGCAAGGCGAGATTCATTCAATTGTTCACCGCGTGGTTTCGCCCACGCCCACAGCGCGGAGGAGCGCAGCGGCACCATCAATATGCAATTTTCGATAACGCCAAGCATCGCCAGCACGAGGAGCAGCAGATAGCCAATGGCTTCACCGCTACCTGCGGGGGCCGCAAAGGCCGCATTCCCAAGCATGACCGCAAGCGCGCTTGATCCGATGAGTGTGAAGGGGAAAAGCAGGTTCATCGCACGGGTACGGAAATAGCTTTTGAGATAATCGAGGTGATCGGGCATCATTTCAGCGCCTGTATTGGCGACACCCAGAAAAATGTTGAACTTCGAACACAGCCGCATCGCGAACAACAGCGCGAAGGTTTGCGCCGCGACCTGATTGGGCTGGCCCCATGTCATCGCGAACAGTACAACACAGGTTACGGCAAGCGCTATCTCATGGTGGATGAGCGTTGCTGTAGCAAGGCGGAAACGCTCCCAACCGCGCACACCCTCTGGGCAGGCAGTCCGGCGCGGCCCCGCGACAAAGCCCATCAGGAAGCTCATTTCATGCCAGCCCCAGATGATCAGTGTGGAAACAAACGCCAGATATGCAGATGAGGCGCTGCTTTCGCTCGCGCTGACGATCACGCCGCAGACGGCGGGGCCGCACAGCACCGAAATCCCGAGCAGACTTGCGGGATGGGTTTCGCGGTCAAGCCGATTGAGCCAGAGGATCGCGCCTGTGCTGAAAAACCACAGGCAGGTCACAAAGATAAAGGCAGTGATCATCCCCGTCATGCGCGCTTACCAGGCCGGAACCAAGCGCACTTGCGCGGGCAATGCGTTCGCCTGAGTAGGGTGCAGGTAGAGTCGGGCAAAGGTGATCGCGACGCGCGCGCTATGGCCAATGCTGGCAAGTTTACCAATCACGCCGCCGCGCGCCTTCGCCGCCGAAACCGCCGCACTGTGCTTACGCATCGCCGCCAGCAAGCCTTGGAATTTTGGACTGTCAGTATCAAGCACGACTGGAAAAACCTGCCGGGTAATCTCATTGCAGATACGGAAGACTTGCTGGCCGTACTCGCCCGGCTCCATGCCCACCGCATCATAGAATGCAGGCCGCGCATGATCACGCACTGACATCGTGGCATAAACCGCAACGAGGAAGAAGCGCACCCACAGCTTGTTGATCCCTGTCAGCAATTTGGGATCAGCGCGCATCAGCAGCGCGAACGCATCACCGTGGCGAAACTCATCATTGCACCATTCTTCAAACCAGTTGAAAATCGGGTGGAAGCGCTTGTCGGGATGGCGCGCGAAGTGACGGAAGATCGTTATATAACGCGCATAGCCAATCTTTTCGGAAAGGTACGTCGCGTAAAATACAAATTTGGGCCGGAAATAGGTGTATTTCTTGGTGCGCGTCAGGAAACCCAAATCGATGCCGATGCCCGCATCCTTGAGCGAGTCATTGATAAAGCCAGCGTGGCGCGATTCGTCACGCGCCATCAGTTTGAACAGCGCCTTGGTATCGGGATTTTTCGTCCGCTTGGCGATTTCAGCGTAGAGGATGCAGCCCGAAAATTCGGCAGTAAGCGAGCTTACGAGGAAATCGATAAACTCCTCACGCAGCGCGGGCGGCAGTGCCTCAATCACGCCGTCAAATTCGGTCGTCCGTTTGAAATGCTCCTTGTTGGGGTCACTCGCCATTTCAGCGATCAGCGCATCCCATTCGCTGCGCACGAGGCTGACATCAATACGATCCATCGCCGCAAAATCAGTAGTGTAGAAACGCGGGGAGAGGATCGTATCCTCACGCGCCAATTCCTGCGTATTCGCGGGTTCAAAATTGTGCGTCATTTCGGTCATCGTCCAGCTCCCGGCGCGGATGAAAAGGTGATTTCGTAAAGTTCAGTCAGCTCAACTTGGCTTTTGAGCCGTGCCCATGCGCGCTCAAAAATATTAGCGCGCGCCACGGTTGCGGTGCGCCGCTCAACCATCCGTTCGCCAAACAGCACCCGGATCGGCGCACCGTGAACGCGCACTTGATCTCCAGGCTGCATGATTGGATTGCCGTCGAGCTCAACATGGGCATGTAAATGCTCATTGGTATGTTCAACCACGATGGTGCAGGGCACATCGAATTTCACTCGCTCAAACATCAGCGCATTGCCACTTTCTCGGGCGGCAGCAACGCCGCGAAGGCCGCACGGTTGTCAGGGCCGAATGAACCAAGCTCAATCGTCCGGCCTGTGCCAGTATCAGTGAGTGACAGGCTGTAGTCATCCCAAAGGGTAAGGCGATACGCCACCTCCATGCCAATATTTTTTGCCCGACGCTCACGCGCGAAGCTACGCAGCACACCGCGAATGAAACCACTTGGCTCGCCGGGCATAATAGCGCGCACAACGCTGTTTTGTTTGACGTCGCGGATCAGTAGGACGCCGCCGGGGTGATCTGCGAACGTTAGCGTCCTGCTTACGCGCACCGCCATCTTTTTTTCGACACGCGAAGTATTAGCATCACTTGGCTTGCTGAGCAGCCCCGCCGAAACCGCTCCAGTCAGCACCAATGTAACCCCGACGAGTAAACCCGCCGCAATCAATGCACGCCTTGGGAACGGTTCGGAGTCAATCTCACTCATGCTGCTGCCAAGGCTCCTGTAGGTTCAGATACGGCGGATTCAGATATTGCCGCCCGCCGTCCGTTTGGGACAGCGGCTAGCAGCGCATCGCTCAGTAATGCTGCAACGTTCGCAACATCTGGGAGAGCGCGCATCATTGGCTCAGGTGCGGCAACTTTCCAAGGGCGGACGTGAGGCCAGAACTGGATATAGCCCAGCCGGTGTGCACCAGAAAGCGCGAGTGGAATATCACCCGTGCCGTCAGTATTGCGCTTGAGACCTGCGCCCGCAATCGCCGTCATCGGCAAATTGACGCATTTGGGGAGCGCAATCCCGAAGCGAAAGACAACGCGGCGGTTGGTAATCGTATAAACTGTCGCGCGCGCGGCGAGCCACGCGAGAACATGGAGCAGCGCCACACCCGCCGCGCCGACAAGCAAAGTCATCGCAAAACCAGACGCGTTACCGTCAACCGCAGCCCAGAGCAGAAGCACCGCGAAATAGCCCGCAACCCAGCGTGTTTTGAATGCATCACGTGCCAGCCGTTTCCAACTTGGTGCACCCTGCCAGAGGATATGCTCACCCTCTGGCAAATCACCGGGAAGCCCGCGAATGGGCTCTAGATCATATTCTGCACTCACAGTACAGGCTCCTGCCGTGACGGTGTCGCGTAAAGATAACCACCGCCGAAGTAAGCAACGATCTGCTCTTCCTCATCGCGGGTGATCTCACCGGGCTTGGCAATCGCTGGCACATTTGCGAACTGCGCCGCCGTGATGGCACTGCATGTCACATTGTTGCGACCCCGGTTCACCAGTACCATCGTCATTGGCATCAGGACTTTGCGGCTTCCCGTATCGACCTCAAGATAGCGGATCATCATTTCGGAGCGATCAACCCAAATATCGCTGACCTTGCCCGCGATTTCGCCGTCTGCGGCGCGCACGGTAAGCCCGCGTGGATCAACATCGCGCGCTTCAACGCTCGTGCCCGTCGCATCACCGATTGGGACGATCCGCAGATGGCCTTCAGCGGTTACGTCAGCATATTTGACGCGGTGCGCACGTGCACCGGGGCCAACGCCTGCCATGATTGGATCACCGACTGGTTCAATTGGCACACCAGGCCAAGGCGAGACACGACGTGAATTGGCAACCTCAATAGGATCGCGGTTGTTGTTGGGGGCAGTCACGCTACCTTGATCAAATGGCAGGTTAAATGTTTTTGGTAGAGCCGTGTTAAGCAGGGTACCATCGCGGCGGAGGCGCCCGCCAATATCATCCTCAACCGGATAGCCCTCACGCCGATCTTCACGGCGCAGGTAAATCACCAGCCCAAGGAAAAACAGGAAGAAGATATAAACCATCAACTCGGCAATATCGATGCTTCCGGCGATTAGATTAGTGTACATGGCGCACCTCCGCTAAAAATCTCAGTCATGTGGGAAATTCCGTCAACCCAAAGGGATGCGGCGTTTGTGTTTCACCCGGAGCCGCGCGCCGCACGAGCGGGCCAAGGGCGATCAGTGCTGCAAACAGCAGCGCAATTTCAATATGATAGACAAAGCCGTAGGATGTCGCCGGGCCAGTCAGCGCTTCACCAAGCGCGCCGCTTTCTGCCAGGCCAGCGACGATATCACGGACGATCCCGCCCACCGCAATCGCGATGCCTGCACACGACGCCTGCACTGCGCCCCACGCACCAAGTGCAAGGCCCGATTGCCCGTTTGCGGCCAGCGCCATTGCTGCGGTGAGTGTGCCGACAGCGAACAGCCCGCCGCCAAATCCGATCAGCGCTATTCCAAAGGCGAGCAGCACGGTTGACGACAGCGGCGAGGCAAACACCACCATCGCAAAGCCGAAAATTCCGACAACCGCACCGATCGCGGCAAGCCGATGCGGCTCAGCATCACGGCTCAATCGGTGTGCTGACCAGCCAAAGCCGAGCAGCGCGCCAAGCGCCCAAAGTGCGGTCAGCGAAGTCGTTTCACCAACGGTCATCCCCAAAACTTCGCCGCCATAAGGCTCAAGCAGCACATCCTGCATCGCAAAAGCCGCAGCGCCAAGCCCAACCGCAACCAGCAAGCGCCGCGTGCGGGCATTTGCAATAAATTCGGCCCAGACGCTGGCAAAGGCGGGGCGCGGTACGTCGGCTGCGGTCTGCGCGGGGTTGCGCGCTTCCTGCTTCCACAGTGCAACAATGTTAAGCACCATCGTCAGTGCGGCGGCACCCTGAATCACTTGGATCAGGCGAATCGGGGTAAAGTTTTGGAGCGCCGCACCAATGAATAGCGCGCTGAACAGCGTTCCCACCAGCAGCATCACATAAAGCAGCGCGACAACGCGTGGGCGGCTGTCAGGCGTGGCGAGATCAGTCGCGAGCGCAAGACCCGCCGTCTGCGTCGTGTGCATTCCAGCGCCAACCAGCAAGAAAGCAAGTGCAGCGGCAGCTTCGCCAATCCAGATCGGGCCAAGGGTATCACCTGACATGATCAAGAGCGCAAAGGGCAGGATCGCAAAACCACCAAACTGAAGTAGACTGCCAAACCAAATGTAGGGCACCCGCTTCCAACCAAGGATCGAGCGGTGCGTGTCCGACTTATGCCCGATGAGCGCGCGCAGCGGCGCAAACACGAGCGGGATCGCCACCACGAGCGCGACCAGCCATGACGCAATGCCGAGTTCAACAATCATCACGCGGTTAAGCGTTCCTGTCAGCAATACCGCCGCCATCCCGACCGAGACCTGAAACAGTGACAGCCGTAGCAGCCGTGACAGCGGCAAATCACGCGTCGCCGCATCAGCAAAAGGCAGAAAGCGCGTGGCAATCTGAGTCCAGCGTGACGCGAGAGGGGCATTCGCCTCCATCAGACCTTCACCAGTTCCAAGGCGTGCGATTTGTAAAAGCCTGCCGAAACAAAGCGATCCCGCGCGACGCTCCAGCCCGCAATACTCGCCAGCTTCTCGCGCAGCACAGCCTCAGCAACGGGTTCAAGCGTTGGCGAGATATCGCGTTTGGGAAAAAGTTTGCCGACTGCGAGCATTGCACCAAGGATTGGCGTGCGCGGCGCGAAGGTGAAGGCAATGCTTGTCCGCGTCCGCTCTGCCAGCGTTTCTATCACGCGCACGATGTCTTCGGCGCGGTAGTGGATCAGTACGTCCATTGAGATGACATGATCAAACTGCCCAAGTGCGGGATCAAAGCTGTCCCCCATGCGCCAATCGATCTTGAGACTCGCAGGCATACGTTCGCGCGCGATTTCGATGAGCTGTCCTGAAATATCAATCGCAACGACTTCGGCACCGCGCTTGGCGGCTTCGACCGCAAGCGCCCCTGTACCGCAGCCTGCGTCAAGAATGCGCCGTCCAGTCAAATCCGCAGGGAGCCACTCAAGCAAACCGGAGCGCATCTCATCACGCCCCGCGCGTACCGTCGCGCGGATTTTGCTGACAGGCGCGTCCGAAGTAAGCTGCGCCCATGCGGCAAGCGCCGTCCGGTCGAAATAGGTTTCGAGGCGACCGCGATAGGCGTCGTATGATGCGCTACGGCTCATTCAAAACCCAAAAATTCAAAGATTTCGCGATCCTTCATCGGCATCGCGTCAAGCGCGTCAGTGCCCGCCCATAGCGTGGCCGCGAGCCGCATATATTCCGCCTTGGCAAGCTCAACCTCGGGCGAACTTTCCATTTCAAACAACGTACATTTTTTGAGGCGACTCCGCCTGATCGCATCAAGATCAGGAAAATGGGCAAGCCGCTTCAAACCAACCGCGTCGTTGAAACGGTCAATCTCATCGGTTGCCGCGCTGCGATTGGCAATCACGCCCGCCATCCGCACATCATAGTTCTTTGACTTGGCTTTGATCGCTGCAACAATCCGGTTCATGGCGAAAATGCTGTCAAAATCATTCGCAGCAACAACAACCGCACGCTCGGCATGTTGCAGGGGTGCAGCAAATCCGCCGCACACAACATCGCCAAGCACATCGAAAATCACGACGTCAGTATCTTCAAGCAAATGATGCTGCTTCAACAGCTTGACCGTCTGGCCAACAACATAGCCGCCACAGCCTGTGCCTGCCGGCGGCCCGCCCGCCTCCACACACATCACGCCGTTAAAGCCTTCAAACACATAATCTTCGGGGCGCAGCTCCTCGGAATGAAACTCAACCGTTTCAAGGACATCAATCACCGTTGGCATAAGCTTCTTGGTGAGCGTGAAGGTGCTATCATGCTTTGGATCGCAGCCAATTTGCAGCACGCGCTTGCCGAGTAGCGACAGTGCCGCCGAAATGTTTGACGAGGTTGTCGATTTGCCAATCCCGCCCTTGCCGTAGACAGCGAACACCTTTGCGGTGCCGATGCGGTCGCTGGGATCAAGCCCAACTTGCACGGATCCTTCGCCGTCGGGCGGGGTCGTGCGATCACGTTCAAGCAAGGTCATTGGTGGTTCCTTTGGTCATATACCTACGCCTTCTAAGCGGTCTTCAATGGCATCGGTTGCGGCATGGAGTGCGGCAAGTGTGGCTGCGTCAGGTGACCAGTAATGGCGATCACTCGCTTCGATCAGGCGGTTGGCAACGCGCATTGAGGCTTTGGGGTTAAGCTCAGCCATCCGGTCACGCATTGCATCGTCAAGCACGAAGGTTTCGGTCATCCGCTGATACACCCACGGATCAACTTGGCCAGTCGTTGCTGACCAGCCCATACAGTTGGTCACTTGGCTTTCAATCTGGCGCACACCTTCGCCACCGTGTTTGAGCATACCCTCATACCAAGCTGGGTTGAGTGTCCGCGTCCGCGTTTCAAGCGCGACTTGTTCGTTCAGTGAACGGACTTTGCCAGCGCCTTGCGTCTGATCGCTGATATAGATTGGCGCGGCCTCACCCTTGGCGCGAGTGATTGAGCGACTGATCCCGCCGAGGCCGTCAACATAATGATCAATCGTCGTCACGCCGAGTTCAACCGATTCGAGGTTCTGGTAGGCGAAATCAACCCCAGCAAGCGCACTGCGCATTAGGGCTGCCTGGCTTTGCGCGCGGCCACTACGACCATAAGCAAAGCCCTTTTGCCGCTCAAACGAGTCGGCCAGTTCATCCTCATTCGTCCAAGTGCTGGCGTCGATCATCTGGTTGACGTTCGCGCCGTAAGCGCCCTCATTGTTTGAGAAAACGCGCAGTGATGCGGTTTCAAAATCGCAGCCATGTTCGCTTTGATGCGCAAGGCTATGTTTGCGGACAAAATTCTGTTCAAGCGGTTCATCAGCAGTCGCTGCAAGATAAGCAGCTTCGGCGAGCATCCGCGTTTGCAGCGGCAGGAGATCACGGAAAATCCCCGAAAGCGTGACGATCACATCAATGCGCGGGCGCCCAAGTTCGGCGAGTGGTGTGAGTTCAGCACCTGACAAACGCCCGTAACTGTCAAAATGCGGTTTGGCCCCCATCAGCGCCATCGCTTGTGCAATCTGTGCGCCTTCACTCTTCAAGTTATCCGTGCCCCACAGCACCATCGCGATAGATTCAGGGAAAGTGCCTGTGTCATCGATATGGCGATCAAGCACCTTCTGCGCCTGCGCCGCGCCGTCAATCACGGCATAAGCGCTTGGTAGGCGGAATGGATCAAAGCCGTGGATGTTGCGCCCAGTCGGCAGGATCGCAGGGGTGCGGATCAGATCGCCACCAGTCACAGGACGGATATAGCGCCCGTCAAGCGCGGTGATAATCGCATCAAGTTCAGGATTATGCGCAAGCTTGGCGTTGGTTTCGGCGAGTTCCTTGAACAACTGGCGCGTTTCAAACCCGTCTTCAAGGCCGCTGACACTAAAGGCGCGATCATCACCGCCGACGAGCAATTCAATCGAAAGCCGCGATGGCATCGCCGTGCCGCGCACTTCGCACATTGTCAGGAGCAGATCGACGCGTGCTTCGGCTGACTCGCCTTGGCCTGCGACATGAAGCCCGTGCGGGATCAAAGTCGCCTCAATTTCATAGATTTTATCACCAAGCGCTTGGATCGCTTCGCCGTCTTCGCGGGTGTAGGCGTGGTGCGGGTCGGCAAGATCAATCGCCAGCGCCTGTTCATGGATCAGCGCGGCAAGCCCCGCCAGATCATCAGTCGCATCAGGCGATGTCATCCGCCAGCGATCAATCGACGCTTTGAGGTCAACCAACCCTTTATAAAGCCCTGACTGCGCAACCGCTGGCGTTAGATAGCTGATCAAGGTCGCGTTTGAGCGGCGCTTGGCAATCATCCCCTCGGATGGATTATTCGCGGCATAAAGGTAGAAATTGGGCAGGCTGCCGATCAGCCGCTCGGGCCAGCAATCGCCCGACAGGCCAGTCTGGTTCCCCGGCATAAATTCAAGTGCGCCGTGGGTGCCGAAATGCAGCGCGGCATGAGCACCAAAATCTTCGCGCAGATA
>JAYTMV010000121.1:0-5995 GCA_043728175.1 Sphingomonadales bacterium | reverse complement strand
GACAATATAACCGTGTGTCTGGCTTGGGTGGGCGGCAATGACTCATCAGCAGGCCGCTCATTGGGAAGTTTTCAGAAGTGACAATAACATCAAATCCGTCAGCGGCGCATAAGTCGTCGGTTGGAATCGGCGATGTGCTCAACGGCATTTTTCAGATCAAACGCTTCGTTGCGAGCGGCGGGATGGGCGAGGTTTTTGAAGGCGTTAACGTTAACACCGACGAAATTGTCGCGATTAAGATCATGGCACCCGCCTTCGCCCAAGACCCACAGGTTGAAGCGATGTTCCGCAATGAAGCGCGAATTTTGACCAAGCTCGCGCATCCGGCGCTTGTTCAGTACCGGGTGCTCGCGCGTGAGCCGAGCCTGAATCTACTCTACATCGTGATGGATTATATTGACGGCGTCAGCCTGTCCGATGTGATCGACAGTATCGGCGCGACCACCAACGAAATTACGGCGCTGTGTCGCAGGCTCGCGACGGGCTTGCGTGAAGCGCACAAACTTGGCGCGATCCACCGCGATCTCTCACCCGATAATGTCCTCCTTGAACGCGGGCGGCTTGAGCGCGCCCGGATTGTTGATTTCGGGATTGCCAAAAATTTGAACCCTGCCGAAGGGCTTGTCACGATTGAAGGGTTTACCGGCAAGATTGGCTTTGCCGCCCCAGAACAATTAGGCGATTTCGGCGGCAGCGTTGGGCCGTGGACGGACGTCTACGGGCTTGGGCTCCTAATCCTTTCGCTTTCGCTTGGACGTAAGTTCAACTTCGGGAATGTCGCCGAAGAAGCGATTGCACGGCGTCGGGCACCGATTGATTTGTCATTGGTTCAGCCTGAACTGCGTCCATTGTTGCAGGCTATGCTTGTTGCTGATCCAGCCGCACGGCTGCGGTCAATGGATGCTGTGCTTGAGGCGCTTGATGAGGCCAATTATCAAAAGACGCTATTCGCCCTCCCCGGATCAGCATTTTTACCTGCCGGGCAGTGTGCACTGCCCGAAAGGCCGATTGAGGCGCGGCCGGTATCGTTAGTTCAACAACTTACCGAATCCTCTGCGGCTGCTGAAAAAGCAAGAATTGCGCAGCGTCGGCTGGTGTTGGCTGGAGCGGCAGCCGTAATCATCGCTAGTGGTGGATGGTGGTATTATTCAGGCGTTAATACTGAAAAGAATAATCTGATTGCGGCGAGAACAGCAGTTGCAAGCGAGAATTGCGCTTGGCTTAGTGTCGAAGGCGGATCAGGTGACGCAAAGTCCAAAACAATCATGGTAATGGGTGCGGCTAATGATCCAGCAGCCGTTCGCGCTAATGTAACATCAGCGATCGGTGGAAACGGCACAGTTGATGTTGCTGCTGTTGGCCCGCTTGATCCTGCCGCATGCCCTCTGGTTGATGCGGTGCGGACAATGCGTAGTGATAAGGGATTGCTTGCAACCGCACAGCCCAATTATCAAATGCGGCTAGACGGTGCGCCGACAATGCCAGGCAAAGTTGCCGCGAGAACATTGGAAACGGTTGACATTGGCGGTGGTGGTCAGCCTTTCGCTGTCTATGCTGTGTTGCCTGACGGTAATTTAAGCTGGCTAATGGATCGCGGTTCGATCCCATCAATGGTGAAGGCGGAGAAGGCCGAAATGCTTGGCGCTGATCGTATTCGGCTCAAGCTTGATATTGCGCGTGAAGGTTGGACGGGCTTGCTCGTAATCGCTGGTCAGGAGGAAACCTTGACCAAGCTTTGGACTGTGCCAATGGAAGGGCGCACCAAGGCTTGGTATAACAAACTCTCCACTGAAGCAGCCAAAAACGGTTGGCGAGCCGACATGGTCTGGTTTTCAACCAGCGGAACCACCAAGACCTAATCCTATTCGCGGAATGCGGTTTCACTGAGCCGCGTAATTGGCGTCAATATATAGCTCATTACCGAACGCTTATCACCGAGCAGGTTGACAGTTGCGATCATGCCGGCACCGATGGGTAGACGTGTGCCGCTTCGATCAGTCAGCGCTGATTTTCCGGTTCGAACACGCACCACATAATGCGTCTCGCCGGTGCGTTCATTGAGCACCGCGTCGGGTGAAATCGTCACCACTTGCCCCTCAAGCGAGCCATAAACCGCTGGATCATAAGCCGTGATATCGACCTTGGCGCGCTGGCCAATGCGCACTGAGCCGATGTCCTTTGGGCTAACCAGCGCCTCAACCTGCAAGGCTTCGCGCGACGGTACAAGTTCAACGAGCGGCTGCCCCGGTGAAACGCTGCCGCCAACCGTTGTCACCAGCACGCGGTTAACCCGCCCACCAACCGGCGCGCGAATGACTGTTCGGTCAACCCGGCTTGACAGTGCAGGCAGTGTGCGTGCGCGGGTGGAAAGTTCAGCCTGCGCAGTCGCGAGTTCGGTCGCAGCGCGTGCGCGCCAATCTTGGTTGGCTTGGTTCAATCCCGCCTGCGCTTCAGCGAGAGAAGCGCGAGCGCGCGCGATGGCCGCACTTGCTGCGGTTGCTTCATTGGCGGTGACTGTTGCGGCATTCTGGCTTTGGATCAGCGCGATTTGGGGCTCAATTCCGCGTTCTACTAGTGGGCGGATCATATCGCGTTCTGCTGCCGCACTGCGCTGCGCCGAGGCGCGCGCGCCGTAGTTCGCTTGCGCTTCAGCCAGCGCGCGTTCGGCTTGGGTAATCCGTGCGCGCGCGCCAGCGGCAAGGCTTGCGAGTTCGGCCATTCGCGCATCATGAAGCGCGCTTTCGATTGCAACCAAGCCGTCGTCCGAGGTTGGGTAAACTGGCGTCCGTCCCGCCACCTCAGCGCGCAACCGTGCAATTTTGACCGCGAGCGCCGATGAGGCGGCATTGCTGCTGCCAAACTCGGCATTGCTGAGCGTTCCGTCAAGCCGGATCAGCGGCGCGCCAGCCACAACATCCTGCCCTGACTGGACGAGGATATCGGCGACAATGCCACCCTCAAGGTTTGAAATCACCTGAAGTCGCGAGCTTGGCACCACCTTACCCTCACCCCTCACCGTCCGGTCAATCTGTGTCAGCGATGCCCAGATAATGAACAGCAGGATGAACGCGAGTATCCCCCACAGCAGCAGGTTGGATGCAGTGCGCGGTTCAAATCGGCGGAGGCGGTCTTCAATCATCTCGCTCATCCTGTCGTCCCGCCTTTGCCAAGCACTTTGTCACGCGGGCCGTCGGCAACAACGCGGCCCTGATCAAGCAGGATTACGCGCTCAACAAGGCGCAGCATCGTTGGCCGGTGAGTGATCAGGATCAAAGTCCGGCCTTTGGTTTCGGCTTCAAGCTGATTGAGCAAGGTCGCCTCAGTTTGTGCATCCATTGCGCTGGTCGGTTCATCAAAGATCAGCACAGGCGGACGTCCGGCGAGCGCACGGGCAAGTGCGATCGATTGGCGCTGCCCGCCTGACAGGCTCTCACCGCGATCAGCGAGCTGCAGATCGTAGCCATTGGCAATCCGTCCGATAAAATCATGCGTGCCCGACATGCGCGCAACACGGAGCAACTCATCATCATCAATATCGCCGCGATCAAGGCGGATATTGTCCCGGATTGATCCGCTGAGCAGCACATTATCTTGCAGGGCTACACCGTAATGCCGCCGCATCAGGCCAAGATCAAATTGATGCAGGTCAGTCCCATCAAGCAATACTAGTCCGTCTTCGGGCGGATACAGCCCAAGGATCAGCCGCGCGACAGTCGATTTGCCAGAACCAACCCGCCCAAGCAGCGCCACGCGTTCACCCGGATTGATCGCAAAGCTGACGCCTGTTAGCGCCTTTTCTGACTGGCTGGGATAGCGGAAATCGACGCCGCGAAACTCAATCCTTCCTTCAACCTTGGCAAGAGTCAGCGGCGTTGTCGCTTCGCCTTCGCTCGGTGTCGCCATCAGGCCGTTGATCTGGCGGTAGGCCGTGCGCGTCTGGTTTAGCCGCGAGAGCAGTTGCGCAATCTGGCCAAGTGGGGCCACTGCGCGCCCGGCAAGAATTGAGCAAGCGATTAACCCGCCCGTCGTTAAGTCACCAGAGGCAATCAGGCCAACGCCGACCACCACAACACCTGCATAAGATATAGTGTTCGCGATAACCGCAGCATTAACCGAAATCGCCGAAACTAAACGCTGGCGCAGCGAAATCTCCGAATGGCGCGCCATCGCCGCACTCCAACGCTGGGAGAGTAGGCCGCCAGCACCGGTTGCTTTTACCGTCTCAAGTCCGCCTATGGTTTCGACAAGTACAGCCTGTTTTTCCATCGCTTGCGTCATTGATCCCGCCGCAAGTCGGTCAAGCGCTGGCTGCGTCGCCCACGCGGCAATGATGACGAGCGGCAGCATCAGTAGCGGCACAAACACCAGCACCCCGCCGATCATCGCAATCACAATAAGCGTCAGCACAATGAACGGCACATCAACAAGGGCTGTAAGCGTGACCGAGGCAAAGAAATCGCGCAAAGTTTCAAGCTCACGCATCAAGCTGGCAAGCCCCCCCGTCGAACCCGTCTTGCGATCAAGCCGGAATGCCAGCAGCTTGGCAAAGACTTCGTCGCCGACATCCTGATCAATTGACGCGCCCGCCACATCAGCGAAATAGGCGCGTAGCGTCCGCAGGACAAAATCAAAGATGATCACAATGCCAAGCCCGATGCTCAACGCGATCAATGAAGCCGTGGCATTGTTTGGGATAACCCGGTCATAGACGGTCATCGTGAAGAGCGAGGTTATGATGCCAAACAGATTGATCAATGCTGCGGCGAGCGCGACTTTAATATACACGCTGCGGTTCGCGCGCATCGGTTCGGCAAGCCAGCGCCCGAACCGCGAGTCCGGCTGTTCAACAACGCCCATCACTTCCCCCCAACCGCAAGCACATCAGCCAACCCGCCGGTGCGTGCAAGCAAAACATAGCGCGCGGTATCAAGATCAGTAATCGCTTGAAGGTAGCTCGCGGCGGTTTCAAAATAGCTTTGTTCAGCGGCAAGCAAGTCAAACAGCGATCCGCGCGCAACGCGGAAACGCTCGGCAATTGTGTCGCGAGATTGGCGGCTGGCAACATAGCTAGAGCGCAGCGCGCCAAGTTGATCGGTAAGCGCGTTTACATCGGCCCAGGCAATTGCAGCATCGCGGCGCGCCTCCTCACGAACGCGGTCAGCCCGTGCTTGGCCGGAGCGCGCGCGTGCAGCAAACTGTTCGGCACGCGCATCGCCGCCACCGAATAAGCGGTAACGCAGGGTGAGGCGCGCGCGGATGTCGTAATCATTCTCGGTTTCAAACACGCCGTAGCGACCAGCATCAATGCCAGCGGTGACGGTTGGCAATATGTCCGCCCTCGCAGCCTTCGCTTCGCGTTGACCGGCGGTAGCGTCGGCGTCCGCCGCGCGGACAATTGCTGCGCTTGCCGCGCGCAGTTCGGCGGCGTCGCGGCTGAGTGCGGGCAGATTGGGATAGGGCGCACGGCGCAGATCAACGGGCGGAGTAACACCGAACAGTTCAGCAAAGCGCGCTTCAGCACTCGCGAGTGATCGGGCAATGCGCGCGCGCTGGCTATCGGCGGACGCCATGAAACTGGTGACGCGCGCCCGGTCGCTACGCGGCGAAAGGCCTTGGGTGATCCGTGCCTCAACTGATTGACCGAGCTGCTCTTGATCAGCGGCAAAACTTGCGCCAAGTTCAGCAAGTGCGCGGAAGGCAAAGACATCATACCAGCTTGCCACCGCGCGCAACCCGATTTCATCGACAGTAGCATCTACGCGCGCCGCAGCGGCATTAATTCGCGCCTTGGCTGCCGAAGTGCGCAGCGCACTCGCGCCAAAATCAAACAAGGGCTGCTGGATTGAGGCAATCGCATCGGTGCGCTGCTTGCGGCGGGATCGTTCGATGATATTATTGGGATCGCTTGAGAAATCGCGCGCGAGTGTCCGAGCGCTACTGAATGAGACATCACCTGACGGGAGTTGTGCCGCACGGGCAAGATCCCGCGCCGCGT
>JAYTMV010000120.1:0-28187 GCA_043728175.1 Sphingomonadales bacterium | reverse complement strand
TGTTTGTAGGGGCATTTTGCCTGCAATAAAGGGCTGTAATGCGCCGTCATTGATTTGGGTAAAAGCGGGCCCCATGCTGAGAATGGTCATAAATAATGCCAGGCTGATCAACACTTGATTGGGCGGTGTTTCGGGCATCCCAAACGCATGTCGGATCATCGAGAGAACAATGATGATCCGAACGAAGGATGTCATGCAGATCATCAATCCGGGAATCACAGCAAGAAATGTCAGCATCAGTGCAAGCCTGATCGCTTGCGCTGTTTCAGCAGGTGGGGCGGCGCTTACTTCAATTGCCGCAGGCGCAACGAAGGCAAACCAAGCGATTGACATATTAGGACGCTTCGCCAACTTCTGTGGGCGGCGCAGGCTGATCAAGTCGCTGCACACCGGCTGCGCTAAACGCGAGCAGAATCTCATCTGCGTCAAGCCTGACGAGACAAATTTCCGAATGTTGGCCCAGCTTGATGCGCTCAACCAGTTGCAGACGTCGCGATGGTTGTGGCAGCCCAAATGGCAGCGACCACTTTGCTGCGATCAAACGTTGGCGCACCGCGTATATCGCAAATAACCCAAGTGCCAGACAAAAAATGGTGACCCCAATTACGCGCCAAAGCGAAATTTCAACATCGGCACCAGTCCCCAATCGCTGGGCTACGGCTGGTGTTCCGTAAAGCACTAACCCGATCAACGCTGCGCGGACTAAATTCATACCGATTGCTCAGAAGCCATAATCTCAACAATGCGCACACCGTAATGATCACCAACGGCGACTAAATCACCTTGCGCCACAATATCTCCATTTAAGCATACATCAACGCGACCATTGAGCGGGAGATCAAGTGTGACGACCGCCCCCTTATCTAATTTCATTAACTCTGCCAAAGTCATGATTGCCGAGCCAGCGCGGCACTCGAGTTCAATTTTCACACCGTCGCTAATGCTGGAAAGCGCCGAAGGCCTTGACGGGGTCTCCGAAACTTCGGCGCTCGCTTGCATTTGGGTAGGCGATATTTCATCATTTTTCATAATTCACACATCGTCATTATCAGCCGATCTTCATCAAATTTGGGGGATGCCTTGGCCACCAACTGCCCGGTGGTCGAAAGCGTGAGATCAATAGGTTCGTCAATTAGTTGATCAAGCATGATCACGTCACCTGCTTCAAGTCCCACAAAATCAGATTTACCAAGTTTGGCAAAACCGAAGCGAGCAGAGCAGGCACACTGCGTGCGCACGACTGCGCTTTGTCGATCCGATAGCGCACCGCGTTCGACTGGATCTGCCGCGATTAACCGCTTGCGAAACTCAACCAAAGCGGGCCCTTCAATAACAAGCGTCATCAACGTATCCAAATCGGCTGAGGCCGAGGCTGAGGCTAAGCCAAGCCGAAGTGATCCATGGGCTGCCGTCCACGCTTGATCAGGATATCGATTGTGTTCAAGCCCTAGTTCATGTGCAATCATGTTGGCAAAATCATCAACTATGCTTTTGCCAAATGCCAATAAGAGTTGCTGATCTCCGGCCGTAGGCGCAAAGCTCTTCGATCCCGCATCAAGCGCAAGCAACGCAAGGTTTTGAGCGCAGGCTTCGTAATCCACTAGCCAGAGGCCACCGCCGTAACGCTGCGCCATCTCACAACGGGCATTGTGTGGATGATAGTCATAGGAAGTCTCAACATCGACAAGGTCAAATTTGGCAATGCCAAACCACAGCCCCGCCCATTTTGCGACTGCAACGCCGATAGCGGCAAGAATTTGATCATTGGCAAGCGCCTGTACCGGGAGCCATTCAAGGACGTCTGTTTTCAACCTGATTGACCCCGGATGCTAAAGAGCTGCTGGATCAAATCATTGCTAATACTAATCACTTGTGAAGACGCTTGGAAGCCGCGTTGAATGAGTATCAAATCACCAAACGCTTGTGAAAGATCAACGTTGGAAGCCTCAACCTGCCGTGACAGCAGCCGTCCGACACCATCAGTGTTACTCGCGAGCAAACGAAACTGGCCATCACCCTGATTTTCAAAAAGGCCACCAGATACACGCGTTAACTGCTGTGGATCACGAAAATCAGCGATCGCGACAGCACCAAGAAGCTGCGTTTCATTGTTAGAATAGTTAAGCCGGATTTGGCCATCATTGTTGATATCTACGCTCGTTAAAGCGCCGACACCGTTTCCATCTACTGACGCAGCACGCAAAGTCGAAACTGTCCCGGCCGAAAACGAGGTAACGCCGCTTGAGAAATCAAGCACAACCGACAATGGGTCAGCGTTGGCAGGGGATGCAGTAAAGGTAAGCCTGTTCGTTTCTGGATCGACCGCGCTTCCTATAAATTTCAAAGTCGACGTGCCAACCGTGGCACCAGTCTGATCTGTGACGGTTACAGTCCAGTCTCCCGGCGTATTGGCCACACGCTGAAACTGCGCCTGCCACACCAAAGCTCCACCACGCGAGTCAAAAATATTGAGATTGGCAACCGTCGCTGTTGTCGCACTTGATGACAAATTATCGGCAAATCTAACCGTTGTCGTCGCGACAGGCGGACTCGTCCGTCGGGCATCGATATTTAATGCAACAGGCTGACGCGCTTCATTGAGAACCGCCAATCGAGACTCAGTGCCTTGGCGCACGATGAAGCCGTCTTCACTGACAACAAATTGCCCTGTCCGCGCGTAGAGCGTTTTATCATCGTCGAGCAAAACAAGGAACCCGTTACCCTGAATTGCAAGATCAAGATCTCCATCCGACTGGCGCAGATCACCCTGCGAAAAATCAACTCGCGCCTCTGCAAAACGCACACCATTCCCAATTTGTTCGCTTTGCTGCGATTTTGAGAATGTAAGCCCGCCGCCACCGAAGCTAAAAAGATCGCTGAAATTTGTCGTACTTGACTTAAATCCCGGAGAATTTAGATTAGCAATATTGTTGCTTATGGTTTGCAAACCTCGGCTATGGGCATCAAGTCCGCTTAGTCCGATATAAATAGAACCTAACATTGCGTTCCTCCTAGCGGCTTACTTGCGAAATATTGGCGATTGAAACATTGGGGATAGTCTGGCCATTAGCCGTTCTGATCGTAGCGGTAGGCTGGCCTGTTGTGAAAGATATTGTATCAACAATGCCCGACAACACAGTGGTTCCGGACTGAAACTCGACTGTCCGACCAAGCAAACTTGTTGCTTGCGTAGCTGATTGAGCGGCGAGCACATTTGTGATTTGATCATTAAGGGTCTGCCCTTGTTGCAATTGCGAAAATTGCGCCAACTGCGAAACAAATTGAAAATTGTCCAATGGCTTCAAAGTATCTTGGAATGTCAATTGTGTAAGAATGATTCTCAGCAATGACTGAAATTCAAGGCCAAAAGCATTTCGCGCCGTTTGCGTTCCCCCGCTAGCGAGTACCGGATCCATGATTTTCCTCCCGGATAAAATAATAGGCTTTGGTCACATTTATTGCATTAATATATAATATGCTATTTTTTATTCCAAATTTTTCCAAAATGCTGGATGCAATATCTCTCATTTTCAGAGAATTTGTCAAGTCAAATACAAATCCGGTTAGTGATACAAAAAATTGACTATCTTTCTGTGATATATGCAACTGAAATGATTTAATTTCTTGCTCAGGCATTTTATGACTATAGACAGATATATACGAATTGACACCAACACTGCGGAAGCCAGTTTCAAATCGCTGAATTACACTGGAATTATTATAGATTTTAAATGTCAA
This sequence comes from Sphingomonadales bacterium, assembly GCA_043728175.1. Lineage (GTDB taxonomy): Bacteria > Pseudomonadota > Alphaproteobacteria > Sphingomonadales > Sphingomonadaceae > Aquisediminimonas. The sequence goes on along the minus strand of JAYTMV010000120.1, from coordinate 24,449 downwards.
ATTATTGGGATTTTTTGAATTTTTGGCATATTCTATTATTGAATTCGATAGATTATATTCTAAATTTTGTAATTTTTGTTTAACAATTACTGTATTCAAATATTGATTGGCTTCGCGCGGTTTATATAATGTTTGACTGTTATCAGTTATAAAATCAGTATCATTCTGTGCCGTATTTAAAGACGGAGATGATTCAATAAATTTAATTGTATCAAAATTACCAAACATGCCAAGTGCATTAAATGAAAGTGCTGAAGATTGATCATTTTCTACTCGAATCTCATTTTGTTCGATTAATAACGAGAATACGGTTGGATGTTTAGCGGAACTTTGCACATTTGATGCAGCTGCAAAGTTTGATCGTACAAAATTTTCATTTGATATCAACATTTTTAATAAATTTTTTTGGTTTTTATATTTTCAATGGTACCAAGCCATCTCTCTTCACGCTTGCGCGATAGAATGCGTTTAGCAAAGTTAATTCGCTCTTTAATTCGGCGCACATTATAATTTGCTTCCAATAAATTCAATCGCTTTGCTTCTCTGTACTCACTTGCTGATTTGAGCTGCTCCGATGCATTCTCATGCTGCCTATGCGCATCAAGAAAAATTTCGAGCCTGCCCCCTGTCTGCACCGGATCAAAAATCGCACCCTGTAGATTATCATGCCAATCTTTGAGCGATTCATCAATCAAATCGGCTGCTGATGCCCGTTTGAACTCAGCATCTTTTAACGCGGTATCAGCAATAGTAAAAATTTGCTCTGCGCTTTCCATCTGCGCATCAAATACGTCATTTATGGTTTGCATTTTATCAATTGCTAATTTGTTAAGCATCAGTGTGAAGCTCCAATTATAGTGGAAAGCCTGTCAAACATAGCTGGCACATCGGTGTAATCATCTTGTTGCTGCAAAAATTCATCAAGTGCTGGGTGTTGTGCAACTGCCTGATCAATATCAAAATCACTTCCTGCCTTATACAAACCTGTTTCAATCAACATGCGCGCATTGTCATAAGTGGCGATTGATTTTCGTGCTTTTGCAGCAAGGCTTTTCTGCCTCTCATCCATAACAGTTAATGCCAACCGGCTAATGCTGCGCCCTATATCAATCGCTGGGAAATGCCCCCGTTCTGCCATCGTGCGCGACAAAATTATGTGGCCATCAAGAACCGATTTCATAACCTCGGATATTGGGTCATCAACATCGTCGCTTTCACTCAAGACTGTAAAGAGCGCTGAGATTGATCCGCCAGAACGTAAAGCACCGCATTGCTCAACGATACGGGGCATCGCTGCAAATACGCTGGGCGTGTACCCTCTCATCATAGGCGGCTCACCCGCTGCAAGGCCTGTTTCACGCATAGCCATTGCTAGTCGCGTTACTGAATCGAGCAGAAATAAAACATCAAGCCCCTGATCACGCCAATACCGCGCAAGCGCGAGTGATTGATAAACAGCACGAATCCGCAGTGCTGCCGCCTCATCCGAGGTTGCTGCCACCAATACAGCACGAGTACGATCCGATGCTGTCAACCCATCATTCCACAGGGCTTCAACTTCTCGGCCACGTTCACCAATGAGACAAATAACAATGCGATCTGCCTGCGTTTGACGTGCAAACTGATTAAGGAGCGTGGTCTTTCCGACACCGCTCGCTGCAAAAATCCCAAGCCTTTGCCCGCGCACCAATGGCATCAGTGCGTCGATGGCGCGCAGGCCAGTATTCAGCCGGATGGAAGGCGTTATCCTGTCAAGCGGCGAAATCGGCGGAGCTTCAAACGCGATACGTTCGGTGCCATGAATTGCGCCCCCTCCATCGATTGGCCTCCCTAATGCATCAATGGAGCGACAGGCATAGCCATCTCCAACCGAAAGTCTGGCATCAGCATCACATGCGCAAACCAGCATCCCTGGCGTAATGGCCGCAACATCCCCGAACGGAGCAAGACTAACCTTGTCGTTATCAAGCCCTACCGTTTGCGCAAGCAGGTTAGCATCCCCAATCCGACACAGCGTGCCAATTGGAACATTCGGGCCGTCAGCCTCAATGAGCGTTGGCAGGACACGGCGGATTCTCCCCATTCGCAAGACCGGATCAAGCTGACGAAGCGCGGACATAACTGGCATCATCAGACAGCCAGCACGCCATTGGAATGGGTTTCCAGCAAAGCCCGAATAGCCGACCATTGCTGGTTCAATCCGACGTCCATGGAACCTAATGTAAGCTGGATTACGCAATCGCCAGCGCAGAGATCGGTCGCCTGCTCAATTAGCACGCCATCAATCGCGCAAGATTGCGCAAGCTCGGCAAGAGCCTCAGAGTCGACAAAATCTTCAGGCGATACTTTGATCCGCAAAATCGAGGATCGGTCAAGCGCCCTTACTTGCGCAGTAACAAGTGCCGTCAGCGTTGATAGGCGACCTTCAGGGCACAGCAAAAGCCGCTCTAGCCCAACGCTTGCGATCATAACCGCTAACCGATTAACTTCATCAAGCTTGGCCGACCATTGCTCAAGCGCTCGATCAAGCCCTGCTTCAAGCTGAATATGCGCTTCGGTGCGCTGTGCCTCGAAATCCTTTTCGACCTGCGTTCGCCCTTCGATTTCCCCTTCGCTCCTTGCGATTATCACAGCCTCATTCAGTCGTTGCACCTCAGCTTCAAGAGCGACGATGCGCATGGACAAGCGTTCAATTTCGGGATCAAAGAGGGGGCGGCAGGAATCCTTGTCCGCGATCTCAGGCACGGTGGCCCTGGGCCTAAGCATCTGAATATCGCCCGCATTGATCGCTTTTATAAGCATTACTGCCTCGATACTGGTGCTGGCCGTAACCACGCAAGACAGTGGTCAAACAACGAACGCGATTGCTCAACCGGCATCATGATCGCGCCAGAAGCAATTAACGGCTCCGCAATCTGACGCAGCGTTGTAAGTGTGTGCTTGGTAAGCCTGTGATTGGTTGAACCACCTTGAATCATGGTGGTTAGCCACAACGACACAGTGTTAGGTTCCTCCAATGGCTGCGCCGCAGCATCAAGTGTCGCAAAAACCCATTCACGTTCCAGATCGCTTAAATCAATCATTAACGCGGCAACATCACGCTCATCAAGGTAGCGAAGTTCCTTCAGCAAGGATTGCGACAAAATATCAGGCGACATTTTGAATATCGTCTGCTTGCGAGGCAATCAGGGCGCGGATACGCATGACATAAGCCTGCCGCTCTTCATTCGAAAGCAATGTATTTGACCGCCAATATTGCCAGCGGCGATACGCAATTACGCAAAGCACCAACAGCGCAATTCCTCCAACCACTATGCGCCAATCAAGAGAGCTATAGCGAGTGGCAAGATTAGCGGCTTCTACGGACTCGCTCTTATTCGCCACATATGGCTGAGGTGGGGTGCGCAGCACAGGCGGAGCCGTACCGAAAGCAACCGCATCACCCTTAGTCGCATCAAAACTGATGGCTCGTCGCGCTGCATCAAGTAGCGCATCATCATTTCCAGAGTTATTCGCTTCACTGCGTGATAACGTTACCTGAAGTGCGAAAGGACGATCTACAGCAGAGAATGCTTTTTCAAGCGGGTTGCCATCGGTAGAAGCAAGCGTGTCACCAAGAGTCGCCCAGATGGATATGGTAATTCCTGCGTCACTTGCCGTAGAGCGGATTGCAGTGCGCACGCGATCAATATAATATTGCTCAATCGCCTGTTTTTGAAGAGCCAACGCGCCAACAGGAGCGGCAATCACGCTACTTAACAAATTTCCACGAACATCAATGACGACAACATTATCTGAAACAAGATTAGGTACAGCCGCAGCAACCAATCGCTGAATGCCTTCAATTCGCGCTGGTTCCGGCACAGCCCCATTTCGCATCGAAATGGCAACGGAGGCTTTGGCAGCGATGCCGCTTTCACGAAAAATGCCGCGCTCGGCAAGCGTGAGGTGAATACGAGCACTAGCAACCCCATCTAGCGTTGAAATCGTCCGTGCCAATTCCCCTTGCAACGCCCGCTGATAATTAATGCGTTGGGCAAATTCAGTAAGCCCCATGTCAGACTTATTAAACAACTCAAAGCCAACCGAACCTTTGAGCGGCAAATCACTCCCCGCGACGTTAAGCCTTACTGAATCAACCTGATCCTCTGCGATGAGAATTGTTCGCCCACCGTCACGCAGCCGGTAGGGCGTTTTCTTATTATCAAGTTCAGCAACAATCGTCGCGGCGTCGGCAGTTTCCAAATCCGAAAATAGCACGGCATATGATGTTCGAATGAACAAGAAATAAAATATTGAAAACAACATTACGAGCAGCATTGCGCCACCCGCAATCAGAATTATCTGACGCCGGTTTGTTGATATTGGTTTTATTTCATCTCCTACCACTATGTTAATTTACCCCTCATTATATTTGCATTGACATAAATTGCTGATAGGCTTCGACCATCTTTGATCGCACTTGCATTGCCAATTCGAATGACATCCGTGCCTCCTCAAGCGCGAACGTCACTTGATGCAGCGGCACAGAACCATCAATTGCAAAGCGCTGCGTAAGTTGCTCTGCATTCACCAGTTTCTGGTTGGTGACGTCAAGATTGTTGACCAGAAAATCAACAAAGGATGCCTTAACGTTTTGCTGCTGAGCAACAGTCTCAATCCGGTTTAGCGGAGACGTCGCGATTGCACCGATCGCTTCAACTGCCATCAGATCCGCCTCCCGATATCTAACGCTTTGCCGTACATTTGGCGGGCAGTATTCAGGGCAACAATATTGGCCTCATAGCTGCGAGAGGTTTTTATCATCAGCGCCATTTCCCCAGCCTGATCAATGCCCGAAAAGGAAACAAACCCATCTTCATCGGCCTGCGGGTGAGCAGGATCATAAATACGGCGCGGTGCGATATTCTGCGGCTCAATGCTATAAATTGCCACGCCCTCAAGCGCGGCCTTGCCTGACAACAAATCAGCAAACCCTGCCTTAGGCCCCGATAAGACACGTAGTGGACGATAGGCTTGGCCAACCCGATCAAGCGTTGTGCCCGCGTTGGCAATGTTTTGCGCAATGACTTCAAGCCTGCGCCACTCGACATCAAGCGCTGTAAGGCTAATTTCCATTGCATTCATGATTGACGGCTCCCCGAGATCGCAAGCGCATCAATCTGCATTTGCCGGTTAAGCAGATCAGCCAGCGTAGCATAGCGCCCACCCGTCATTGCAGCACTCGCAAGCTCAAGATCGACGCGCAAACCCCCACCAAACTGATCTCGCGGTACCGAAGTCAGCGCAGGCTGAACCGCCGATATCGCATCAATACCCTTTTCAGCAGCCACTTTGAGAGCGCTTTCAAAATTGACGCGAACAGGGCGGTAGTTAGACGTTCCTGCATTCGCAATGTTTTGCGCGGTTGCCTCCATGCGCCGTGAAAGACCATCCATCGCCTTAAGCATCACGGCCGCTGTAATACCCTCCATATGCTCTTTCCCCTTTATTGCACCAATATGTCCGCATGGAGTGCGCCCGCCGCCTTCATTGCCTGAAGAATGGCAATCATATCACGTGTTGTAACGCGAGCACGTGACAGAGCCTGAACCAGATCAGCAACAGTAGTGTTAGGAAGCATGACAACTGCATCTCGCTCTTCGTTCACCTCAAGTTTAGTATTGGTAACAACCAAGCCACGTGCATCCCGAGCCGAACTCCCAAACAAAAACGGCTGCGACCCTTCACGGTCAACGCTAACTGCAACCTTAATATCGCCTTGTGCGATCACAACGCTTGAAAGCGTGACACCCCCGCCGGCAACAACCGTTCCCGATCTCTCATTGACCACAATACGAGCGACCTGATCAGGCTCCACCATCACATTTTCAATGCGCGCAATCAGTCGGTGAATATCTCCTGTTGGAGCAGCAGCCCCAATCCTAATGGCTTCAGCCGACTCGACTGTAGCAAGGTTGCCCGCAATCTGCTGATTGATACGATCTGCAACATTTTGCGCAGTCGAGAAGTCAGGGTTTTTAAGCAAAAAAGTTAATACGCCGCCAGTACCCTTAACGTCAGCAGAAACCCCTAATTCAACAGTTGCGCCACCGGGCAAGGTTCCTGAGGTGGGATAATTTTTCTGGCGAACATTGAAATCCGCATCAAAGCGGAAACCGCCAACCACAAGCGAACCCTGCGCCAAAGCATATGTTTTTTGATCCGGCCCGATCAACGGTGTCATCAGCAATGTGCCCCCAGCCAGACTGCGCGCATCTCCTATCGACGTCACTGTCACATCAATCCGGTCACCAATGTTGGCAGATGGCGGCAGTGTCGCGACGATCATTACAGACGCCACATTGCGGCTTTGCAGCAGATCGGCAGGCACGCTCGAACCAAGTCGGCTGAGCGCGTTACTCAGCGCCTGCCGCGTTACCTCGCTACGAGGGGAATCCCCCGATCCTGCCAACCCGGTTACAATACCGTAACCTACCAGAGCATTATCCCGCCACCCTTGAAAACGACCCAAATCTTTAAGACGCACTGACTGCGCATTTGCAGGGGTGAATGCGACAAGCATCGCCAACAAAATTGTGTATAAAATGCGCATTATAACAGACCAAACAGGCTAAAAATACGCGTCACGATACCCGGTTTTGCGCCGCGTGAGGCAAAGCCCTTACCGTCATATTCGATAATAGCATCAGCAATCCGGGAGGACATGATTGTATTGGCCGAAGAAATATCCGCACGCCGCACGCGGCCGCTCAGTGCAATCCGAGTACGCTCCCCGTTCAGCTTTAACTGTTGCACACCTGATATCCGAAGATCGCCATTGGGCAGCACCGCCCCAACCGTCACACTCAGTTGTGCAACCATCCTGCCTGAACGGCTTGTCTGCCCGTTGCCATCATATGTTCCGCCGAAATCAAGCGTGACTGATTCGTCAACACGGCGTCCTGCATCAAGGTTGCCGCGCAGACGGTTGCTCTTCCGACTGCCCGAAGCAACGCCGTTTGAAGCTGTGGCGTTTTCGAGCACCATGACTGTCAAGCTGTCACCCGGGTGCGCCGCACGATAATCAGAAGCAAGCGCAGACCATTGGCTAGGATTGTATAGATTATCAGCTAAGGCGGGTGTTGCAACCAAGACCATTATCAGCGACCATAGTTTCATTGACCGTCCTCCGGCAGTCTGAGTGACACAATCCCGCCCCCAGATGAGCGAGCAAACACAGCAGTGCCGGCACGTGCTGACTGGAGGGCAACCACCGTCCGCTGTACCGTAACTACTCCCACATCAAACTTGGCAACAAGCCGATCTCCGGTGCGCACAGCAACAGGTGTAAGTCCGCTATTTTGACTGTTAAGCTTACGTGGCTCAGAAAAAGGCGCCGTATAGGAAACGCGAATCTCCGTCTTTACCGAAGGATCAAGCCAAGGCGCCAAAGCGGGCATTAATGATCGCACTCTTGCAGTGAGGACATCTGCACCAATCAAATGATCACGGTGAACCGATGGCAGCCGAAAAACAACAAGACCCTCAGCGTGCGCGCGAAGCGTTTTTGGGAGCATCATCAAATCAGCAAGATCGCCAAGCCTGACAGATCGATCAACAATATTCACTGATGGGCGAAACTCTACAACCGCTGGTTTTGCGCTTACTCCCGTGCTCACTGAAAGGCATATAGCAAAAGCAATCACCATCTAACGCCTCAAATTATTGGCGATTGCCATCAACTGATCACCCGCTTGAACCAATTGCGCGCCAGCCGCATAGGCGCGCTGCATAAGCAGCAGACCCACAATCTCGCTATTGAGATCAACGTTTGATGACTCAAGCGAACCTTGGACAAGTGCTCCATTCCCGTCTTCGTCAGGCCTGGAAACAGTTGCGTCCGCCTCATCAACCAAACCAAATAGACCGCCGCCAAGCGCCTCTAGCGCAGTCGCGTCACGCACTTGAGCAATGTCAATCCGGCCAAGCTCCAATTGGTCGGATTGTCCCGCAATTTGCGCTGTGACGCGCCCATCGCGCGCGATGCGGACGTCACCTGCATCTTGAGGCACCTCAATCAAAGCCTTTAATGGCAATCCATTATCTGCCGCCAGATAACCGTCGCCATTCACCCTTATGCCACCGCCGCGCCACAAAAGAAGCCGCCCTTCAGGGCCAAGTAATTCAAGAAAACCGTCCCCATCAATCGCCACATCAGTCAATCGCCCAGTATTACGCAATTGGCCCTGCTCAAATATGCGCGGACTCGCGGTAGCCTGCACACCTGACGCTGTTTGATTATCAGAAGACAATGTCCGCGTAGTAGGAGGCAAATCACGCGACGGCGGCGAAACCAGATCAACAAAGCGCACCGACGAGCGTTTAAAACCGTTTGTATTAATATTGGCCACATTGTTGGCAATTGTCTCAAGCGCACGTTGGTGCGCCTGCAAAGATGTTGCACCTAAATAGAAAGCACCATTCACCGCGAAGAATCCCCAAAAATTGTGATCACGCGCGCCATCAAATCATCATAAGTGCCAATAATCCGCTGACCAGACTCAGCCCGGCGAAGAGCCTCCATAAGTGTTACCATTTCATCACCTTGCGAGACATTTGATGTTTCAAGCGCACCCTGTCGAAACTGCGCTTTATCACTCAAATTTGGCACAACCGCCTCACCTGCAACAAAACCGCCCTCAAAAATGGCAAGTTGCTGACGGTCTTCAAAATCATACGCAGCAATACGCGCCACCTCATTTTCGCCATCACGCACTACACCGTCTACGCCAATTGCAAACGCACGCTCTTTCAAGATCAAATCCGCCCCACCAATAGTTTGCAATGCAAAACCAGCGCCATTTACCAAACGACCATCAGCATCGCGTGAAAACTGACCATTGCGCGTATAAACAACTTGCCCCTCCCGGCGCAAAGCGAAAAAACCATCGCCCAAAATAGCAATATCATAAGTTGCGCCGGTTTCGTTCAATTTCCCTGAGGAGAAATCAACAGATGTTATATACGCAGCCGGATCAACGAAATCCACTTCGCTACGGTCAACAAAAGATGCAAAAGATGCCTGTCTGCGGTAACCTGGAGTTGCAACATTTGCCATATTTTGCGCAACAATCTCAGACCGTCGCTGTGCTTGCGAAATAACAGAAGAGCCGATTTCCAGAAGCGAATCCATTCGGTTATTGATAATCAGTTGATATGCCATGGTCAACGGGTATAGCGTCAAATCAAATATTTCTTGATCGAATTATTAAATTCCCATTAAATAATTTGTATTTTCGTTTTAACGAAATTATTTATAAATTAAAACAAAAATATGAAAAATTAATATTTATCTTCGTAAGATTAACATTGTCTTTTTGATCTAAATAGTTCATATTAAAGCTCATAAATCCAAACTTACGACAGCAAAAGATTTGAGATTAACTGAATGAGGAATCTCATTTACTGAAATAACCGCCAGTCTTGGGATGCTTCGGCGTAAGAAAGTACGTAAATGACGACGTATGCTTGGTCCACATAAAATTACAGGTGACAGGCCTTGACGCAGCATCGCTTCGACGTGCGGAATGGTTTTGCGCATTAGCTGCTCAGCAATTTTTGGATCGAGGACCAATGACGAAGTGGCCTCCACCTGCCCCACAGAATCGGTAATTAAAGCCTCAATCCTAGGATCAAGGCTTAGTACTGAAAGCGCATCATTGTCACCACGCAGCCCGTGACATATAGCGTGGGATAGACGCTGACGTATGAGCTCAATCAAAATTACCGGATCTTTGGTTTGCCGACCGACATCAACTAAGATTTCTACAATCTGGTCAATACCGCGAATTGATACATCTTCAGTAAGCAGATTCTGAAGAACGCGCTGCACATCTGAAGCTGTCATAATATTTGGCACCAGTTCCTCAACAACACCAACTTGCCTATCACGTACCCCCTCAAGCAGGTTCACCGTCGCGGATCGCGTCAGCAGCAACGGTGCCTCGCTTCGTAAAATTTCGCCAAGATGTGTGATGAGCACTGTCAAAGGGTCAACTAACGTGTGACCTGCCGTCCGCGCGGCGTCGCACTCCGATTGATCTATCCAAACCGCTGGTAAACCAAATGCCGGATCGCGCACCTCGGTACCTTTAAGTAATGCAGATGATTCACTTGATTTGATTGCGAGTGTTAAATCTGCAAAAATCTCGCCCTTGCCGTGACGAGATCCAAAAATCTGAATTTCATATGCGTTAGCGAGCAGCCCAACCCCATCAATAATTTTCACAGGAGGGATCATAAGCCCTGTTTTATCGGCTCGATCCTTACGCAGTGCGGTTATTCGCTCCGCCAGTACCGGTTTAAGCGGTGCCCATGCCGAACCAAGCTCTGTTCCGAGCAAGACACTTATTACTGGCAGACCCACTTGATCGGCCGACGTAGTTTCCTCTGCATCAAACGCCGACTTTACCAAATCAGCATCGCGCTTTGTATTGCGGCGTATGAAGTAGCTGAATCCAGCAAAAATAATAAGCAGTGCGATAACGGGCCATTTAGGCATACCCGGCAATACCAGCAACACACACAAAACACCCATCACGATGAATAAGATTTTGGGCACGGACGTGAGCTGACTGATCACCTCAGTACTCAATTGCCTATCTTGCGCTGATCGCGTTACAATAATTCCTGTAGCCACGGAGATGATGAGTGCGGGCACCTGAGTAACGATGCCATCGCCAATCGTGAGCAGGGTGAAGCGCTGAAGCGCATCATACCAATCAAGGCCCATTTGCGCGACGCCGATGATCCAGCCTGCGATTATGTTCACAAGCAAGATAATTATACCAGCAACAGCATCGCCCTTAACAAATTTTGATGCGCCGTCCATCGCACCGTAAAATGAGGCTTCCTTTTCAAGCTGCTGCCGACGACGACTCGCTTCAGCTTGATCGATCAAACCCATATTTAGATCAGCATCAATGCTCATCTGCTGGCCAGGTACTGCATCAAGAACAAATCGAGCTGCCACCTCAGACACGCGTTGAGCGCCTGCTGTCACCACAACATACTGTACGATCACAAGAATGAAGAATACAACCAATCCAATTACATAGTTTCCTTGGACAACAAATGTACCAATCGCACCAATAACATCACCCGCGTAGCCATCCGTCAGAATTAATCGTGTCGCAGCAACATTAAGCGAAAGACGAAACAACGTAGTAACCAATAAAAGAGACGGAAGCGTTGAAAAATCTACCGGTTTTACAATATAAAATGTGAGCAGCAAAATCATTAAAGCTAATGAAAAATTTACTATAATAAGCATGTCCAATAAACTAGTAGGAATTGGCACAAATAAAATAAATAATATTGCTAGAATGCCCAATGCCAGTGCGAGGTCATTGTTTTTTCTAAAAAATTTCATTATGTTCATAGTCAATTACAAACTCGCATTTTTATACATTTTATAAATATCGGCAATCTGTTGATAAAATTCAAAATCTATTTCATTATCAATTTTAGATTTATAATATAATTTTCTCGCCAAAATTCTATCTTCGATAATTGTTACATTAAAACGGAGCGCCATCTTTTTTATAATTAGTGCCACCCAACCTGTTCCACTAGAAATAACTTTAGGTGCTGCCATCGTTTTATTATTATACGAAAGAGCGATTGCAAAATGTTCTGGATTTACTATTAGTATATCAGCATTGCGAACTTCACGTAAACTATTCGTGATTTTCAAAAAATCGCGATAAAGTTTTTTGCGACGGCCTTTGACACGGGGATCGCCTTCTTGGTCTTTATGTTCTCGCCTGACTTCTCGTCTACTCATCCTCATTTGCTTATCAAATTGACGCCGAATGATAATCTGGTCAATAATTGCAAAAAAAATCGCCGCTACACATAGTCCAGATAACAATTTCAACATTGTGGAGACCAATATCTGACCGAGTCCTCGGCTATCAACGACTGTTGCCAATGATTCATTGAGCGCATCACGCAACAAAACCCATCCAATAACGGTATAAACTACTAACTTGAAAGCGCTTTTTGCGGCCTCAATCAAAGCGCGCATTGAGAATATTCGCTTTATCCCTTTGGCAGGGTTTATCCTGTTAAAATCAGGAGTCATCGGCTTAACACTAAAAACAGCGCCAGTCTGAAGAAAGTCAAAGAGCAATACCATCCCCCAAATCAAAGTGACAAGAAATATTAATTGGTGCCCGATCGCTGAAAATGTCTCTCCTATCATCTCAGTTAGCCCGCTATTTCCGTCACCAAGTTGGGGCGCTGTAACAATCACCATTCGGACAGTTTCAGAAAGGCTGAGCGAAAATGGTTCGCCATTGACAAAAAAATAACCAATCAGCCCTGCAAGCGCGACCGCAGGGCCTAGATCCAATCCGCGTGCGACAGTTCCTTTTTCACGTGCCTTACGTAGCTTAAATCGACTTGCCTGTTCAGATTTATCCTGCTCGCTATCTTCCATAATTCACACCAAAGCAGGCATTGTTTCAAGCGTGATAGCAATCATATGTGCAATACGCCCCGCAGCAAAGCCAATGACGAGCGGTAATATAGCTAACATGACGATGGCTTTTACTTGAATGCCCAACATCAAAGCATTCATTTGTGGAACAGTGCGTGAAAGTAATGCGACTACCACATCACAAGCAAGCAATGCCAATAAAAGTCCGCCAACCAATCCAAGCGCTAGCGATGACATCGTGACGAATTGCGCTGCCACAATTGCCAAATCCGCTGCATCAGTGCGCAACAGCGAATCCGGCGGCGCTACATTTATCGATGCTGCGAGAATCCGCAACACTTCGCCATGACCATTATTTATGAAAAAGACAGCGCCTGTAAGATAAGCCAGCAATGTTCCGATCAAAGGAACCTGAGTGCGCGTTGAGGGATCAATCAATAACGCAAGACCAAAGCCCGCCTGGATATCAACTGCTCTGCCAGCAAAATATATAGCGCCGAAAAGAAGGTGAAGCGGCAACGCCATCGCCAAACCAATAATCAGTTCATGCGCAGCAACCCCAGCCAATGATAATAAAGGCTCACGAGAAATTACAAAATTTGACGGCTGCACTGATGTTATCAAAAATGCCATTCCGATTGCGAGCAAAGCCTTTATTAAAACTGGCAACCGAACAAGCGAAAATGGGGGAGAAAACGACAATATTGGCGCAACTCGTAGACTTACGAGCAAAGATAAAATCGCTTGATCTAAAAACATATTTTCGGAATAATTAGTCAACGTATTTGCGGAATTGATCTGATAAGCGCAGTTGCCAACTGAGTCATTTGATCAATCATCCAAGGCCCAAACGCAAATAACATTATAGCTGTGATCAGTAATTTCGGAACATAGCTTAAAGTCATTTCTTGTAACTGGGTTGTTGCCTGTAAAATACTTATAATTAATCCAGTAATTAGAGTGGCTGCGAGTATAGGAGCAGCTATTAACATAGTAGTCCATAACGTTTGATTTATAGCGCCAAGTGCCGTGTCAACATCCATACATTTTTGTATATCTATGATTCAATATATGCAAGGGTAAAACCGCGTGATTTTGATGCGGCATTGCAGCATTACGCGCGCGAAGCTAGCGTCCGCAACATGGTTTGCTCGTACATCCAAGTTATTAGATCGGGCTTGGCCTGATCCGCAACATCGTCCAGATTGCGGGCGATTATATCAGCGTCTCTAAAATTGTCGCCAGATGTGTAAATACTGGGCGTAACGATTGTTGCTATTCCGGCGCCGCGTGCTGCATCAATTCCATTTTTTGAGTCTTCAAACGCGATGCAAACATCTGGGCTGAGTGATAACCGATTGAGCGCGATGTGATAGGCTTCAGGATCAGGCTTCTTTCGCGTGACATCCTCGCCTGTTACAATTGCAGCAAAGCCTATTCCACGTAGTGGTGTCGCAGCAATCAGGCTGTCGAGATTACTGCGGCTCGTGGTTGTGGCGATCGCAAGCGCCACACCCTGCGCTTGTGCCGCTGTGATAATACGCATTACGCCGGGCCGCAGTGCGACTTTGCCGCTTCGCACCGTGTCCGAATAGAGTGCATTCTTTGCCAAGTGCAGCGCATTAATGTCGACGCGTTGCCGCTGTTCCTCGGCAATGAAATGCGCAATCCGCTCCTTGCCACCTGTGACTTTGAGCAATTCACGGTAACGATCCACTGACCAGTGCCAGTCAAGGCCAGCGCTTGCAAACGCGAGGTTAAATGCTGTGCGGTGCGCTTCTTCAGTTTCGGCAAGGGTGCCGTCGCAATCAAAAATAAGTGCTTTTAGTGCCATTGCTGCAAAACGTCGCCGAGATTGCTGAGACTGGCGATGGTATGATCGGCACCAAGTTGTTCAACTGGAGTGCGGCAATAGCCGCCAGCGACGACGATCACGCGAACCCCTGCAGCGCGTGCAGCAACGACATCGGCGGCGCTATCGCCGACCATAACAGCGTCCTCACGGCGCACCCCAAGCCGATCAAGCGCAACCCAAAGTGGATCGGGTTCAGGTTTGCGCGGGATACCTTCGTCGCCGCCAATCACAGTCTCAAAGGCCCCAGAAATGCCAAAATGGGCGAGGATCGCGTGCGTCGCCGCGATGGGCTTGTTTGTCACAACCGCGCATTTGATAGTTCGTACTCTCGCGAAAGCCAGCGCATCAGCAACGCCAGGATAAACGAACGTTTTCACGGTCAAATTTTTTTCATAAGCCGCGATCATTGCCGTTTCGTGCGTATCGAGTTCATCAGGATCAAGCGTTCGCCCGCAGGCTGCGAAACCACGCTCAACCAGTTTGCGAATGCCATTACCGATCATATCGCGCACCGGCTCAAGCCCAAGCGGGCCTAGCCCCTTGCCGCTCAAAATCAAGTTAAGCGAGGCTTGCAAATCGGGCGCTGAATCAATCAACGTGCCATCAAGATCAAACAAGATTGCGCGCGGCCAAATCACTGTGTCACCGCGAATACGCGGCTCGCGCGAATGTCTTCGGCGGATATGGCGGAGAGATCAGCAGCGGTTACTTTGCTCTGTATCTGGAGCAAGCGGTTGGCCTGACGCAGCCGTGCACGGTCAAGTGCATTGCGTACCGAACGCGCGTTTGAAAAATGTGGCTGGCCACGTCGCAGCGTAACATAATCGGTGAGTGCGATGCGGGCGTCTGCGTCAAGCGTATAATTTTGCGCGCCAAGCATGGCTTCGGCAATCGTCAGCAATTCCGCGTTGGCATAATCGGGGAAATCGATATGATGCGCGATACGGCTGCGAAAGCCAGGGTTGCTCTCAAAAAAAATGTCCATCCGGTCAGCATAGCCCGCTAGGATTACGACCAAATCATCGCGCTGATTTTCCATTACTTGGAGCAAAATCTCAATCGCCTCCTGCCCATAATCGCGCTCATTTTCCGGGCGGTAAAGATAATAAGCCTCATCGATGAATAGGACGCCGCCCATCGCTTTTTTGAGGATTTCCTTAGTCTTGGGTGCGGTATGGCCAATATATTGGCCAACCAGATCATCACGCGTAACCGATACTAGGTGACCTTTGCGGACGTAGCCGAGCCTGTGAAGCAGGTCTGCCATGCGCTGCGCAACCGTCGTTTTGCCCGTGCCGGGGTTGCCGGTGAAACTCATGTGCAGCGTCGGCGTTTCGTGCGCGAGGCCGAGTTTTTTGCGCGCACGCTCGACAATCAGTAGCGCCGCCGTTTCGCGGATGCGCTGCTTGACTGGCTTGAGGCCGACCAGCTCCCGGTCAAGCGCATCGAGAATTTCGCCGACGCCTGACTCGGTAAACTCAAGCTGGAGGTCAATCCCCTCCTCAGCCATATCGCGCACCCTCTGGCTTCTCGGCGGAATAAGCTGTGGTTGAATAGATTGTTTGTCGCGCCGCGCCCTCGGTACGGGTAAGCTTGAAACCCAGTTCATTTGCTGGACGATCCGTGATGAAGCTCAGCCGCACCGATTCCCAGCCGTGACTGTTATCAAAGGCGTTCATGCGGATGTAGTGCCCGCCGCCCTTCACCTTACGGCACGCTGCAAGCTCCATCATCACACCTGCCGCATCTGGCACATCAAACATGGGCGATCCCCACATTTCCCAGTAAGTGTTCCGGGGATGTGGGTCATCGGTATATTCAATGCCAACGGCCCAGCCGTGATCAATGCAATATTGCGCTTGGGCGGCGATTTGGGTGTCGTTCAAATCAGGCAGGAACGAGAATGTGCCTTGAGTGATGCGCATGGTTTTCCTCCTTAATGTGATACGCTGGCGGTGGGCGCGTAATCAGGGGTGTCGGTTGAGGCGTAGTTGAAGGTAACATTCTTCCACGTATCAAGTGCTTGACGCAGTGGCCCACACCATTTGGCAGCGTCAGCGAGGATTTGCGGCCCTTCTGCCATCAGGTCACGGCCCTCATTGCGTGCGAGGACAATCGATTCGAGCGCAACGCGGTTGGCGGTTGCGCCGGCTTGAATGCCGCCGGGATGGCCAATCGTGCCGCCGCCAAATTGCAGGACGCAATCCTCACCAAGCAAGTGGACAAGTTCGTGCATTTGCCCAGCGTGGATGCCTCCGCTTGCAACGGGCATGACAGCGTTGAGGCTGCCCCAATCTTGATCGAAGAAGATGCCGCGTTCAAGGTTGATGCTGTTATGGGTCTCACGGCAAATATCATAATAACCTTTGGTCGTTTCTGGATCGCCTTCAAGCTTACCGACGATGGTGCCCGCATGGATATGGTCAACACCTGCCAGCCGCATCCATTTGGCAATCACGCGGAATGAAACGCCGTGCGTTTTCTGGCGTGTGTAGGTACCATGCCCTGCGCGGTGGAGATGAAGGATCATGTCATTGCGCCTGCTCCACTTTGACATTGATTGGATCGCTGTATAGCCAATCACAAGATCGATCATGATGATCGTTGAGCCAAGCGATTTGGCGAACTCGGCGCGCTCGTACATTTCTTCCATCGTGCCCGCTGTTACGTTGAGGTAAGTGCCCTTGATCTCGCCCGTTGCGGCCTGCGCGCGGTTGACCGCCTCCATGCAATAGAGGAAACGGTCGCGCCAATGCATGAAGGGCTGGGAGTTGATATTCTCATCATCCTTGGTGAAATCGAGTCCACCTTTCAGCCCTTCATACACGACCCGGCCATAGGAGCGACCCGAAAGGCCGAGTTTGGGTTTGATTGTGGCGCCAAGCAGCGGACGCCCGAATTTATCAAGTCGTTCACGCTCCACAACGATGCCCGTTGGTGGGCCATCATAGGTTTTGACGTAAGCAACCGGGAACCGCATGTCCTCCAATCGCAATGCTTTGAGCGGCTTAAACCCGAAGACATTACCGATAATCGATGCAGTCAAATTCGCGATTGATCCGGGTTCGAACAGGTCAAGGTCATAAGCGATATAGGCAAACCATTGCCCCGGCGCATTGGGCACAGGATCAACGCGGTAAGCCTTCGCACGGTATTTCTCCGCCGCCGTTAGCCGGTCAGTCCACACCACCGTCCATGTCGCGGTAGAGCTTTCGCCCGCGACAGCAGCAGCAGCCTCGATTTCATCAACGCCGTCTTGTGGAGAAATGCGGAACAGCGCGATGACATCGGTAGCCTTGGGCTCATAATCGGGCTGCCAATATCCCATTTTGGCATATTCCATCACGCCTGATTTATAGCGGTCTTTGCCGGTTGTTTCGCTCATTTGCTGCTCTCCTTGTCTAAATATCAGGCTGCGTGGGCAAGACTGTGCGAGGCATAACGCCGCGCCATGTCGTCCATCGAAATTGGCTTGATCCGTGAAGCATTGCCCGCCGTGCCGAACGCCTCAAATCGGTTTCGCACGAGATCGCGCATCGCATCCATTGCTGGCTTCAGGAATTTGCGCGGATCAAACTCGGCTGGATTTTGCACCGCGACACGGCGGAACTCGGCTGCCATCGCCATCCGGCAATCGGTATCGATGTTGACCTTGCGGACGCCGTGTTTGATGCCGCGCACGATCTCATCAACCGGCACACCAAATGTCTGCGGCATGGAACCGCCGTATTTGTTAAGCGCGTCCTGCAACTCTTGCGGCACAGAAGACGATCCGTGCATCACGAGGTGCGTGTTTGGCAGGCGGCGGTGGATTTCCTCGATCACCCCCATGGCGAGGATATCGCCAGTCGGAACCTTGGAGAATTTATACGCGCCGTGGCTCGTCCCGCACGCAATCGCGAGCGCATCAACGCCAGTGCGAGCAACAAAATCAACCGCCTGATCGGGGTCGGTGATAAGCTGATCATGGCTTATGATGCCTTCGGCGCCGTGGCCATCCTCGGCCTCACCCATGCCTGTCTCAAGTGAACCGAGAATGCCAAGCTCCCCCTCAACGCTTGCGCCTACCCAGTGCGCCATCCGTGCGACCCGCTCGGTAATGGCAACGTTATATTCGTAAGTCGCTGGCGTTTTCATATCGACCTCAAGCGAGCCGTCCATCATCACCGACGTAAAGCCGTGGCGGATCGCGGACATACATGTCTCTTCGCTATTGCCATGATCTTGGTGCATCACCACCGGGATGTCGGGGTAGGTTTCGGCCAACGCATCAATCATTTTGCTGAGCATGATATCGCCCGCATAACTGCGCGCGCCGCGCGAAGCTTGCAGGATGACTGGCGCATCGCAAGACTTGGCCGCCTCCATAATCGCAAGCCCCTGCTCCATATTGTTGATGTTAAATGCAGGTACGCCGTAACCACGCTCTGCGGCATGATCGAGCAATTGACGAAGGGTGATGCGGGCCATTTGCGTATCTCCTTAAATCGCCGCGCGGCGTTTACGCTCGATCATCTGGAGGATGAGCGGGGTGAGGATGAGCTGCATCGCCAGATCAAGCTTATTGCCGGGGCAGACAATTGAGTTAGGCCGCGACATGAAGCTCTGCGGGATCATCGACAGCAGATAAGGGAAATCAATCCCGCGCGGTTTTGCAAAACGGATCACCAGCATCGATTCGTCAGGTGTCGGAATCCACCGCGCGATGAACGGGTTTGACGTATCAACGACGGGAACGCGCTGAAAGTTGATATCGGTCAGCGCGAATTGCGGCATGATGAAGTTTACATAATCGGGCATCCGTCGCAGGATTGTCTGTTGCACATCATCGGTTGAATAACCGCGCGTCGCCTTGTCGCGGTGGATCTTCTGAATCCATTCAAGGTTGATCACTGGCACGACGCCGATTTTGAGATCGGCATGTCTGGCGATGTCAGCGGTGTCCGTCACCGCGCAACCGTGAAGCCCCTCGTAAAAAAGTAAGTCAGTCTCAGGAAAAGGCGCCCAATCAGTGAAGCTGCCCGGTGCGCAACCGCGAAGCTTCGCCTCGTCATCGTCGTGGATATAATAGCGTGAGCGGCCTTTACCTGTTCGACCATATTCTTCAAAAATCGATTCAAGAATTTCGAGTTCATTTGCATCGGCGTGGAAATGCGTAAAGTTGGGGTTGCCGCTGGCTTCTTCCGCCGCAACCTTGGCCTTCATTGCGGCGCGGTCATAGCGGTGGAGCGAGTCCCCCTCAATGGTTGCAGCGGTGATGTGCTCGCGTCTAAAAATCTGCTCAAAGATGTTTTTGACTGAGGTTGTACCGGCGCCTGAGGAGCCAGTGATCGAAATGATGGGGTGCTTGATTGACATCGGCTCAGGCCCGAAACAGGCCGCGCTTGCCGAACAGCGGCGCACGGTCAGCTATTGTACTTGGCATGGTATGATAACGACCAATGCGGGCGACCTCGTTGGTTGAACCGAAAACAAACGGCACACGTTGGTGCAATTCAGTTGCTGTGAGGTCGAGTATTGGATTGACAGCATCAGTGGCTTGACCGCCTGCCTGTTCAATGATCATCGCGATCGGATGCGCCTCATAAACCAGCCGGAGGCGACCGCGCGAGTAGCCCCGCCTCCTATCTCCGGGATAGAGGAAGACCCCGCCACGGATCAGTATCCGGTAAGCGTCGGCGACAAGCGATGCGAGCCAACGCATGTTGAACTCGTCCTCGCGCGGCCCGTGACCCCCTTTGATGCAATCGTCGAAATAAAGCTGAACCGCATCATCCCAATGACGATAATTGGACGCATTTATCGCGAATTCGCGAGTTTTGGGAGAAATGGCGCAATGGTCGTGGATAAGAATGAACGCATCCGCACTTGATGACCATGTGAAGATTTGAACGCCATCGCCAAGCGTTAGCACGAGTGAAAGCTGCGGCCCATAAATGAAGAAGCCAGCCGCCAATTGGTTTCGCCCCGGCTGAAGAAAACTCGCGCTCAGCTCATTAGCGCCACCAACGATCACTGGCAGGATTGAGAAAATCGTGCCAATCGAGAGGTTAACTTCAATATTTGACGAGCCGTCAAGTGGATCAATCGCAAGGGCGAGCGGGGCGTCGCTGTCAAGGAGCGCAGGCGCGTCAAGCTCCTCCGAAGCATAGACTGCCACGGGTGCCGCGCGCATTGCATCGATAAACATCTCATCGGCATGAACATCAAGATCATGTTGGATATCGCCCGCTGCATTGGTTTCGCCTCGGTGCCCTGTAAAAGCAGCACCAATTGCGCCTTGGCCAACGGTTTCACCAACCTTCACTGCGGTAATTGCCAATTGCCGGATCGTTGTTGCAATCGCGCGCTTCTGTGCTGCGTCGTCACCCGCCCATGTCGTCAATATTTTATCAAGCGTATGCGGCATGACAGGCTTCCCCTTGAAAGCTCTTGAGCCGTAAAAAACTTGGTTAGTAAATTTTAATATATTTACATCTCTGCTAAGAAAAACTTACTATGCCAATATGCGCAACCTGACCCTTAAACAACTTCGTGCCGTGCGCGCCGTGGTGCGCCATCGCAAGATCGCCAGTGCCGCCAATCAGCTTGGCCTAACCCCGTCTGCCGTCACACTCCAGATTAAGGAGGTTGAAAAAGAATTTGGCGTTATTCTGTTCGACCGCACGGGGGACGGCGTTCACCCGACCCATGCCGGACTCGCGGTGGTTGATGCTGCGCGCGCAATCGAAAGCCGCCTTGAGGAACTGGGCGAGGATATTGACGCAATCAAGGGCTTGCGCAAAGGCACGTTAAGCCTCGGCGTAGTTTCAACGGCCAAATATTTTGCGCCGCGCATGATGGCCGCATTTATGAAAATGTTGCCAGGAATTGAGATGAAGCTCACCGTTGGCAATCGTGCGGAGATTATCACCGCGCTAGAAAGCAGGACGATTGACATCGCGATCATGGGACGTCCTCCGCGCGGCGTGCCTATGCGCGCGGTGATGATTGGTGATCATCCGCTGGTCATCATCGCTCCGCCCGATCATGAACTCGCGGGCACACATTCAATCAGCAAAGACCGGATCGCACGCGAACATTTTCTGGTACGTGAACCGGGTTCGGGCACTCGGACATCACTCGAAATATATTTGGCGGATATTCCGGGACGGCTTGACAATCTGGGCACTGACATGGGTTCAAACGAAACAATCAAGCAGGCGGTGATGGCTGGGCTAGGTATTGCCTTCATCTCCGCACACACGATTGAGCAAGAAGTTGAGCTTGGCCGCCTTGTTCTGCTTGATGTTGTCGGGCTGCCCGTCCACCGGCAGTGGTTCGCGGTAAGCCGATCAGACCGCAAACTCTCGCACGCGCTCGCCGCCTTTCAAGATTTTCTGACCTCGCGCGCCAAGCACCACTTGCCTGATATTGCGATGCCTGTGCCGACAACGTTATAAAATAAGTAGGAGCCGGAACGACCCGGCACGAATTCGTTGTGGCTGCTTCCTTCCGGATCTGACCAAGTTGGCGAGGGCACCGCCCGCCCGACTCCCGATGTCGCTATGACGTGTACCTGCAAAAAAATCAACGCCCCTGCATATTCCTGCTTTCGGGCGGGATGTGAACGGTGAGGCCGTCGAGCGCCTCAGTAAGCGTTATCTGGCACGATAGGCGGCTGTTACGCGTGGTGCAGGCCGCAAAATCGAGCATATCTTCTTCATCATCAATCGCTTTGGGCAGGCGTGCAAAATCTTCTGCAGCAACGATGACATGGCACGTCGAGCAGGCCATCTGTCCTTCGCATGTACCTTCGAGCGGCTGACCGCTATCCTGCGCAACTTCAAGCAGGCTGGCACCTGCGACAGCATCTACCTCTTCGGTACGCGTGCCATCAGCGCTAATAAAACGCACTCGAACCATCTATCTAACCTCCTGTGCCGCAGCGGCAGTTTTGATCATCTGTATTGCCGTCCGCACATCGTCCGCCGTTGTATAGCGCCCAAAACCAAGCCGGATGCTTGACCGCGCTTCTGTCTCAGTGAGGCCAAGCGCTTGCAGGACATGGCTTGATCGCCCCGATCCGCTGGCGCAGGCAGACCCGGCCGAAAAAGCGACGCCACGTACATCAGAAATCAATCGAGAGGCATCAATTTGCTTCATATATATATTAAGGTTACCCCGAAAACGCTCTGTAATTGAACCATTGATGCGCCAAGATGCAGGAATTTCCGCGAACGCCTCATCCCAAAGATACGCAACATGATTGGCATCAGTTTCAAAACGCCCCCGCGCAAGCTCCGCCGCCGCCCCGAACCCGGCGCAAAGCGCTGGCGAAAGCGTGCCCGAACGAACACCGCCCTCCTGCCCGCCGCCGTGGAGGAATGGCTCAAGCGTCACGCCGTCGCGCACCCACAGTACACCGATCCCCTTCGGCCCGTAAATCTTGTGCGCGCTGACCGCGATCAGGTCTGGCCCATCCGGGATCGCAATTCGGCCATAGCTCTGCACCGCGTCACACAGCATCAGCGCACCCGCAGCGTGTGCGCGGCGCGCAATCTCACCGATAGGTTGGATCACCCCGATCTCATTGTTGATATGCATCACAGCGACCAAAGCCTGCCCCGCCGGAATTTCGGCCAGATCAAGTAAGCCGTCGTTCCTAACCGGCATAAGAGTGACACCGTGATCGCACTCACCCAGCCAAAGCGCGGTATCGCGGACTGCGGCATGTTCAGTATCAGGGAGTGCAATAGCCTTCGCGCGGCTGCCCTTGATCGCCCAATTGAGCGCCTCAGTTGCGCCGCTGGTGAAATGTACGCGACCGCCCGCTGGCAACAGTGCCGCCACTGCATCGCGCGCTACCTCGACCGCCGCCGCTGCTGCTCGCCCAAGTTTATGCGGTGAATGTGGATTGGCGAAGCCGTCGTCAGTGCCCAGCCACGGCAGCATCGCCGCGCGTGCTTCAGGCGCAAGGGGTGTCGTTGCTTGATAATCGAGATAAATGCTCACCGTTTGATGCGTTTCCATGCCTCGATGAAGCGGTAGACGTCGGCACGGCTTGTGTCCGGGCCAAAACTGACGCGGATAACTTCGTTCGCCGCTATTTCATCCCATCCCATTGCCGCGAGCACTGGACTGCCCTTGATCGTGCCTGATGAACAGGCGCTGCCCGCCGAAACCGCGATTCCCGCCATATCGAACTGAATAAGCTGTGTTGCCGAGGCAATGCCCGGCATCCGGTATCCGGCAATCGTCGCGATCCGGGGGCATCCACGCGCCACAATTTCACCACCAGCGGCCTCAATCGCTCCGTCAAGATGCGCGCGGAGATCTTTGGCGCGTTCAACCCAGCCGCGATTGGCCTCAACTGCTGCTGCAAAACCAAGTACCCCCGGCAAATTCTCGGTGCCACCGCGATAGCCGCGCTCCTGCCCGCCAGTCGGACGGAGCATATCAAGACTGCGGACAAGCAGCGCCCCAACACCGGGTGGCCCGCCAAGCTTATGCGCCGAAACCGCGATCATATCAGCATCTGGCAGTGGCAATTTTGCCGCCGACTGCGAACAATCGGCAAACAGCAGGCCGCCCGCACCCCTTATCACAGGCCCAAGCTGATGCAGCGGTTGCAGCACCCCGGTTTCATTATTTGCCGATTGAATTGCCACGATTGGCTGCTTCGCGCCAAGCGCACCAAGCCGCCCGGTAAGTGCATCCGCCGCAACAGCGCCTTCCACGCCAACGCTCAAAAAATATCCGTTGGCCCCAGCGCGGTGAACTGCATCATGTTCAGTGGCGGCGACGATCGTTGCATCAGCGTGTGATCCGCCAAGCCCAATCGTGATCGCTTCGGTTGCGCCGCTTGTAAAAATGACGTTATGCGACCAGCCAAGTGCGGCCGCAATTCGGCGGCGCGCGTCTTCAAGTGCGGCACGCGCAGCACGTCCTTCGGCGTGGGGTGACGACGGATTGGCCCATTTGAGCATGCCATCAACAAAGGCGCTGCGCGCCGCTGGCAGCATGGGGGTCGTCGCCGCGTGATCGAGATAGAGCCGTTCTGTCAAGCAAACCGCCTGTTGTGATTGCGAAATGTTCGCAGCATCCTATATAGGCTCCAACGCGTTCGCA
>JAYTMV010000119.1:0-6010 GCA_043728175.1 Sphingomonadales bacterium | reverse complement strand
GTCATTAACTTGATTTCAAACACCGGCGAAAAAGAAGGCGGCGCAATTCAAGGCACCGCTGGCCTTGACTATGATGAATATCGCCTCGATTTCCGCTATGGTGGCCGCCTGAGCGACAGTGTGCGTTTCCACTTTGGTGGTTTCTACCGCGAAGGCGAAGGCCCGCGTAAGGCTGGTTTTGATGCCAACCGTGGTTTCCAGATTAAGGCCAATGTCACCAAGGAACTTGATAAGGGCTATGTCCGCCTAAATTTCAAATATCTTGATGACCGTGCGGTTTCATACCTTCCAAGCCCAGTCCGCGTGACGGGCACCAACGGCAATCCCAAATTCAGCAATCTGCCGGGGCTTGACGCGAATAACGAGTCGCTGGCGACCAATAATTTCACGCGCCACCTCGGCCTTGACTCGGCCAACAACCCAACGGTTACCGATGTGACTGACGGTATGCGCCCGCTGGTAAAAGCGATTGGGCTTGATGCGCAATATGAAATTGCCGACGGGCTGACGCTTACTGAAAAGTTCAAATATTCTGACGTCGGAGGCCAGTTTACCGGCCTCTTCCCGTCAGGTTTTGATACTGCACAAAATGTTGCCAACAATATCGGCGGCGTTGGATCAACGCTGTCATTCGCCAACGGCCCTCGTGCTGGCCAGGCTTATGCTGGCACCAACGGCATCATTCCACTGGTTCTCTTCAACGTTGAGCTCAACAATCTGGATAATGTTGCCAACGATATCCGCCTGACCAAGACGCTCGACGCGGGCAGCGGCAAGGTTGATCTGACGGTCGGTTTTTACAAGTCACGCCAGACGGTCAACACGACTTGGGATTTCTCATCCTATCTGCTGCAACCAACGGGCAGCGATGCCGCGCTGATCAACGTCCGCAATGCGGCGGGCGTGCTGCAAACCGATAATGGCCGGGTGGCCTCAGGCGCATTCTTCTTCGGCAACTGCTGCCGCCGTGCGTATAATATCGATTATGATACCAACGCGCCGTTCGCCTCGATTGCTTATGACGGTGACAAGATCAATCTTGATGCCAGCATCCGTTATGATGCAGGCAAAGCACGCGGCAGCGTCAATATCGACGGCCCAGTTGCCCCGCGCGATCTTGACGGCAATGGCGTGATTTCAGCGGCAGAGGCACGAACAACAGTGCTTAACCTCGCCAACCCAAGCCCGATCAATTATAGCTACAACTACTTCTCATACTCGGCAGGTGCGAACTACCGCTTCAGTGATGCGCTTGCTGGCTTTGCCCGCTACAGCAAGGGCGCGCGCGCCAATGCGGATCGGATCGCGATCGGCCCAGCCATCAACACGACCACGGGTGGTCTGCTTGATGAAGAGGCTGCGGTTGATTTTGTAACGCAAACCGAGCTTGGTCTGAAGTACCGTGCAGGTGGTCTCTCGCTCTTTGCTACTGGCTTCTATGCCCGCGCCGAAGAGCAGAATTTTGACCAAAACCGCCCGGTTGGCCAACAATTTGTTGATCGCAAATATCGCAGCTACGGGCTTGAGCTTGAGGCCGCATATCGCACTGGCAATTTCAGCATTGCGGGCTCTGGGACATTCACCGACTCGAAAATCACGCGTGACGCGCTCAACGTCGGGACTGTGGGCAATCGGCCAAAGCGTCAGGCAAAGTTTGTCTACAACATCACCCCGCAGTTTGACGTCGACAAATTCACGGTTGGCGCAAACGTGGTCGGCACCTCGTCAAGCTTCACACAGGACAGCAACAATTTGAAGCTGCCCGGCTTTACGCAGGTCAACGCCTTTGTTTCAGTGCGTCCGATTGAGCGGGTACAGCTTTCGATCAACGCGAATAACCTGTTCAATGTGGACGGGTTCACCGAAGCTGAAGAGGATTCAATCCCGGCCAATGGTGTCGTTCGCGCACGTTCGATCAATGGTCGGACGGTATCAGCTTCGGTCAAATTTGAATTCTGAAGCCTTTTGGGGGAGCCACCGCCGACGCGTTTGTATGTCGGCGGTGATTTTCAAATGGCTGGTTTTCAGATGGCCGACTCTCAAATGGTTTGCGTTTGGCGGGTATCGATATGCTCATGACCATACCACCGACGGTAAGCCACTGGACGGTTGATCATATCGCGGCGATTGATCGTCGCAACATGCCGGTGATCTCTGCGATTATGGCGGAGGAACGGCTGCTCCCCGATCATTACCTATGGGATATGTGGCCAGTACAATGCGTTGACGGAACCACGGCGCAGATTTGCGATGGCACTCTGTGGATGATTCTTTCGTCACCAATTTGCGATGATCCCGAGGCGCGGCACGGCACGGCGCGTATTCGCCTGATCCACCAACGGAATCGCAGCGGCGCATGGCGCGATCTTGGTAACCTGCTCCCTGACGGGCATAGTCCCGGCAGCCGCGAATGGGCAGGGTCAGCAATTTTTGATCCTGATCAATCACGCGTCACTTTGTATTTTACGGCGACTGGCTATGCTGGCGAAACCTCGCTTAGCTTTGGGCAGCGTCTTTATGAAACAAGCGCTGATCTCATCATTGTCGATAACTCCCCCGCCCTCCAAAACTGGAGTGACCCAGCCGAATGCGTCGCCAATTGCGGCACATATTATATGGTGGTGAATGAACACATCGGCGCGCCGGGAAAAATTAAGGCGTTTCGCGATCCAGCGTGGTTCCGCGATCCGGCGGGAGGCGATTATCTGTTGTTCGCGGCCTCAATGCCGAGCGGGGGCAGCCACAACGGCGCGATTGGTATTGCGATTGCTGACCAAGCGGCACCCGGAGGATGGCGATTGTTGCCGCCGCTGCTCAGTGCTGATGGCCTCAATAATGAGCTGGAGCGCCCACATATTCTCTATCGTGACGGTCTCTATTATCTGTTCTGGTCAACGCATGATTTTACTTTTGCTGAAGGTGGGCCAATCGGGCCAAGTGGGCTTTACGGCATGGTCGCACCAAGTGCGCTTGGCCCGTATGCGCCGCTCAACGGCACTGGCCTAGTCGCGGCCAATCCCGAAGATGCGTCTGCGCAAGCCTATAGCTGGCTGGTGCTTGATGATTTGCGCGTGGCGAGCTTTGTCGATAGCCCTGACGGCAGAGATTTTATTGGGACGCCCGCGCCGATGTTCAGCCTGAGACTTGACGGCGATAAATCCGAACTGCTTGCGCTGTGACGCAAGCCCGCCCGCGCTTTGGTTGCATCGAGGCCGGGGGCACTAAATTCGTGCTCGGCATCGCTGAGGCGTATGACGCGGTTCTGACGACAACGCGGATCCCCACAACCAACCCAGAAGACACTATTGCCGCCGTCATCGATTGGTTCAAAGCAAATGGTCCAGTCGACGCAATCGGCATCGCCAGCTTTGGCCCGGTTGATCCAGACCCAGCATCACCGCGCTGGGGCTTCATCACTGAAACGACTAAGCCGGGGTGGAGCTGCACTGACTTCGCTGGCCGCGTTGGCCGCACGTTTGATGTGCCCGTTGGCTTTGATACTGATGTGAATGGTGCAGCACTTGCCGAAAGCCGCTGGGGCGCGGCACAAGGCGATGATGTTGCGGTTTATTTCACCGTTGGCACTGGCATTGGCGGCGGCGCGATTATCAACGGAGCGCCGCTCCACGGGGCGCAGCATCCCGAGATGGGCCATATCCTGCCGAGGCGTCACCCCGATGACCTAAACTTTCTAGGCGTTTGCCCATTCCACGGCGATTGTTTTGAAGGCTTGGTCAGCGGCCCTGCGATCAAGGCACGCTGGGGAGCGTCGCTTTCCGAATTGCCAGCCGATCATCCTGCGCACAAAATCGTTGCGTGGTATTTGGGGCAGCTCGCGATGGCGGTGCAGGCTGTACTTTCGCCGCGCCGGATACTTTTTGGCGGCGGCGTGATGGCAACGCCGGGATTGCTCGAAGCGATGCGCGGCGAAGCGCTGCGGCTGGCGAACGATTATGTCACGATCATCATTGAGCCGCCAGCGCTCGGTGATCAGGCAGGGCTGCTTGGTGGGCTGGCGCTGGCACAAGCCGCATTCACGACGGGACAAAAATCATGGGCATGAAACCGCGACTGTCGATTTGGCAAATTCTCCAGATGAATCTCGGCTTCCTCGGGCTTCAGTTCAGCTTCGGGCTTCAGCAAGCCAATATGTCGCCGATCTACAAATATCTGGGCGCTGAGGAATCGAACCTGCCCTGGCTCTGGCTTGCTGGGCCGATGACGGGGCTGATCATCCAACCGATTATCGGCGCAATGAGCGACCGCACGGTGACGCGCTTCGGGCGGCGGACGCCTTATTTCCTCATTGGCGCAATCTTCTGCTCGCTCGCCCTCTTTGCAATGCCTTATTCAAGCGAATTGTGGATGGCGGCGTCGCTGCTCTGGATTCTTGATGCGGCCAATAATGTGACGATGGAGCCGTACCGCGCCTATGTCAGTGACCGCCTCAATGAAGATCAGCACCGCGCCGGGTTCCTGACGCAAAGCGCCTTTACCGGGCTTGCCCAGACGCTTGCCTATCTCGCGCCGTCAATTTTTGTGTGGATGGGCATGGATATGAACGCAGTTGATGCGGCGGGCATTCCTGATACCGCAAAACTTGCCTTTGCGATTGGCGCGCTGCTGTCGATCACAACGATTTGCTGGTCAGTATTCAGCGTGCGCGAACTGCCGCTCAGTGCTGCTGAAATCACCGAAATGCGCAAACGACCAATGGGCGTCACCAATACTTTTCGCGATATCTGGGACGCGATTGTGGAAATGCCATCAACGATGCGCCAGCTCGCCTTTGTGAAGCTGTTCCAGTGGTACGCGATGTTCTGCTACTGGCAATATGTCGGGCTGTCCTACGTAAAGTCAGCTTTCGGCACGACTGACGCCAGCACATCAGCGTTCAAAGCGGCGGGGCTTGAATATGGCCAAGCCGGCGCTTTCTATAATTTCATCGCCTTTGCCTCCGCACTCGCCATGGTGCCCATCGTCAAACGCGTCGGGGTGAAGGCGGTTCATGCAGGCTGTCTCGTGGCTTCGGGCGTTGGCATGATGATGATCCCCGGCGTTTCAAGCCAAGCGGGTATCTGGCTGCCGATGATTGGGATCGGGCTAGGCTGGGGCAGCATCATGGGGTGCCCCTATATTATGCTCGCGGGGAGCATCCCGCCCGAACGCACAGGGGTGTATATGGGCATTTTCAATATGTTCATCGTCATCCCGATGATGATCCAAATCTATACCTTCTGGCAGTTTGATTTGTACAACAGCGTGCTTGGTGGTGATCCGCGCAACGTATTGCGGCTTGCGGGCGTTCTGATGTTCTGCGGCGCGGTGGCGACGATGTTTGTCAAACTCAAACCAAGCAGCGATGGCGAAACGCTCACCCCCGCGTCGAGCCACGGATAATCAGTTCAGGCGGCATTGAAACCGAAGCTGTCTCTTCGCCTGCCATGCGTTTGAAGAGTATATCCACCATAAGTTGCGCGCCCATCACCAAATTTTGACGAACTGTCGTCAGCGGCGGTGACGTATGTTCGGCGACGAAGATATCATCATAGCCGACCACCTGAACCTTTTCAGGCACAGCTATCCCGCGCTCCGAAAGCGCCCGCAGCGCGCTCATCGCGATAATATCTGACGCGGCAATAATACCGTCAGGGATCTTATCGCCAGCAAGATAAGCCAGAATAATCTCATGCGCGGTGTCAGCGGTCAAATGCACCGGAAGCGCAATAGCGGGCGCAACGCCTGCCGCCGCAAGTGTCGCCTGCACCCCTGCAAGCCGTTGGCCGAATTCAGGCGCTGCGGCGTCACCCAAAAAGCTGATTTTCTTGCAGCCCGCGTCAACCAGATGCCGCGCGGCGATCCGCCCGCCCATCACATTGTCCGAACCGACCGTGCAGTGGCGATGGTCATCCATATTGGCACCCCACACTACCATAGGGCGGTAGCGCGCGGCCACGCTATCAAGCACATGCGCCTGATTTGATTGGCCAATGACGATCACCCCGTCAAC
>JAYTMV010000118.1:0-7820 GCA_043728175.1 Sphingomonadales bacterium | reverse complement strand
AATCAGGATAAGCGACACCCCACCGTTGGCGAGACGTGGGCCGAATGCCAAGCCTTCAAGCTTTTCAGGGAGTGTGATGCCTGCCGCGAGCAGCTTTGCCCGGATATCAAGGAACGGGGTCTTGGTGGCCGCGCGGACGCCAGTTGGCAGAGTGTTGGTGCCTGCAAGACTGATGTTTGCGACATCGGTTGCGTTTGCCAGATCAATGACAAAGGCTGATTTTAGCCCAACCGCATTGGCAAGCGTTGGATCATCAACACCGAGCCCGCGATTGTCGCGCTCGATAACGACAAAGCGGCCATCGGCCAGCGCATGGATTGAGGACACCCCGATTGAGCGGCCTTGGTTGGTTGCCGAGAATGTCTGACCCGCTGGCAGGTTCGCATTGATCGACGCAATCGATTCAAGCTCATAAATATATTGCGCGCCGGGCAGGCCAGTGGCGACATCATAAGACACGATGCGCAAGTTGCGGCTGCGGCGGCCATCATTCTGTGCGCCTTCATTGACCAGCGGATCTTGCAGGATTGCAAAAGCAGTTTTGCCATCGGGCGACAGCGTCAGCCCTTCAAATCCGCGATTGTCCTGACGGCCACCCACGATCGTTGGCCGACCGCTTGTAAAATCAAGCGCACCCGTCGCGGTGCGTGGCAACAGGTTGGAAGGCGGGGCAAAGCGGCGGAGTTCGCGACCAGCGGCATTAAATTCTATCACTGACGGGCCGTACTCGTCCGAAACGAGATAATTGCCGTTGCTCAGCCGCACCAACCCTTCGGGATCAAGCGAATTGCCAAGCATGGCGGCATTGCCGTTGGCAAGCAAAGGGTTAAGGCCTGTGAAGTTCGCGCCCGAAGGGGTCTGAAGCAGGGTTGTGCCAGTTAGACGAAAATTGCTGATTGCGCCTGTGGTGCGATCAATACCGAGCCGGAAAGACTGGATGCGCGGCGCGAAATCGATCAGCCCGCCACCGGGGCCGCGATCCGAAATCGCGAAAAATTGGTTGCTGCGCTGATCAAAAACAAGATCAGAACCAAAACCAAGGCGATTAAGATTGGGGCCACTGCCAATCCGTGAAAGATCGGTTGCCGAGCCGCTGATTTGAATTGCGTTGACGAAGGTAACAGCGCTTGCTGGCGTCGCGGCGGCAAAGCCGACCGTTGTTAACAAAATAGCGATCATTGCGCGCATGTCGAATCCCCTTAAAGTGCGGTTAATCAAATATCTCCTGCTGCGCGACGGTGACGTGTTGATTGCGATTTGATGACAGTCGCGTGACAGGTGGCCCTATCGACTCTTCGCTTGGTTTTGGTAGGAGGTGGTATGACCAGCAGCCAAAGCCTCCTCACCTCTGATTTTGCCTATCTTGCCGATATTGTCGCGGCGCACGCGCGCGAACGCCCCGATGCGATTGCCGTCGCCGATGAGGATCAGGCGATCAGTTGGGCCGAACTTGACAGCATGGTCAACCGGATTGCCGCGCGGCTCCAGCGTGAGGGCGTCGGGGTTGGCGGCAGCACTGCGATTGTTGGGCTGAACAGTGTTGAGCAAGTTGCGGTTTTTATCGCGACGCTGCGCGTTGGCGCGATTGCAGGCCTGCTCACCAATTCGGCGACGGGTGAGGCTATGGCCGCAATGCTGCGTGATACCGGAGCCGCGCACTTATTCCTTGATCGCGGTGCGGCAGAGGCGCTTGAGGGGCAAGACTGCGGTAATGTGATCCGCATTGCGATGGATGGGAGTGACGTCGGTGCGCCGCTTAGCGAGTGGATGGACGGCGAAGGCACTGTGCCGATCCCTGCTGCGCTTGAGCCCAAAAACGGCTTCAACATCATCTATTCGTCAGGCACGACGGGAATGCCCAAAGGCATTGTCCACAGCCATGCGATGCGTTGGCAGCATATCCACCGGGGGTTGCCGGCTTACGGCCCTCAAGCGGTGACGATCCTGTCTACCCCGCTTTATTCAAACACAACGATGGCCTGTTTCCTTCCCACGCTTGCCTCGGGCGGAACCACAGTTTTTATGAAGAAGTTTGACGCGCGGCGCTTTCTTGAATTGGCACAGCGTGAGCGTGCGACCAACACTATGCTTGTGCCTGTGCAGTATCGCCGGATCATGGCCCTGCCCGAATTTGACCAGTTTGACCTTTCTTCCTTCGTGATGAAATATTGCACCAGCGCACCGTTTTCGGCTGAGCTTAAAGGCGATGTCGTCAAACGCTGGCCCGGCGGTCTCGTTGAGATTTACGGGCTGACTGAAGGCGGCGGCGTTTGCCTGCTTGAGGCGCATAAATATACCGATAAGCATCACACCGTCGGCCAACCGTCGCCGGGTCATGACATGCGTGTGATTGATGAGGACGGCAACGAACTCCCGCGCGGTTCAGTTGGTGAAATTGTCGGGCGCAGCCCAGCGATGATGACGGGTTACAACAATCGTCCTGATGCCACCAAAGCGATGCACTGGCATGACGCGCAGGGGAACCTGTTCTACCGCCACGGCGACATTGGCCGCTTTGATGAAGACGGCTTCCTGATCCTGATGGACCGGGCCAAGGATATGATCATTTCGGGCGGATTTAATATCTATCCAAGCGATCTCGAAAGCGTCCTTGCCCAGCATCCCGGCGTTGTTGAATGCGCGGTGGTCGGCGCGCCGAGCGAGGAATGGGGCGAAACCCCGGTTGGCTTTGTTGTCCTGCGTGACGGGGCCGATATCGGGGCGGTGCTCGCTGAAACCAATGCAAAGCTCGGCAAGACGCAGCGGATCAATCGGCTGGTTGCAGCCACCGAACTGCCGCGCAGCGTGATTGGCAAAATCCTCAAACGAGAGCTGCGTGACCGGTTATAGTGCCGGCCACAATAAATCAGAAAATTAAGATTTCAGCGTTATGTCTCGCTCAACTGGGTTTTCTTCCAGAAATGGGGCGCAACAAAAATGGGCGAACAGGATACGGGGCGGGTGGCAATGTGGCGTTCATGGGTAAAAATACCCGACGCTGATCATGATTGGTTTGCTGCGAAACAGATTAAAGATTTCCACCGACTGTCAGTTGCAACTGGGGTGGGGAATTTCGTTGTCGCCTGCCTTATGCTCACAATTGCGGCCCTCACCGGGATCGATTGGATGCAAGCGATGGCGGTATTTGCGGTCATGGCCTTGACGGGGCAGCGAGCCATAAAATCGCACTTTTCAAAGCAAAGCAATTCTTCTCCTCGCGACCTTGATGCAGAAATTAAATGGATTGAAAACCATGCGTTAATTGCAGGGGTCACGTTTGCAATCGCAGCAGCATTGACAATCATTCTTCCCGCGCAGAACCGGCCTGGTTTTGCAGCACTGAGCATTATTGCGGTGATGTTCGTTGGCAGTTGGAGCATCGACATGGTGCCGCGCGCGGCCATTAAATTTATTGGTGGGTTAACGGCCGTTTGCGCAATTGGCTTCATCTTTCTCGGAACGGCGGTGGCGTATGCGACGCTTGGAATTTTGTTGCTTTACGCGCTGGGGTTTATCGCACACGTTCGAATTTCTTTTAACAGTTACGCCCTGCGCCTTATGCGCGCCAAAGCTGTGGGTGAGGCATCGGAAACGGTGCAACTGCTGCTCAACGATTATGAAGAACATGGTGCCGACTGGCTTTGGGAAATATCAGCGAGTGGCCGGATCATCAATCCGTCGGCGCGATTTGCGCAGATTTCGGCACGTGACGCGAATATGCTCTGGAACACCGCTTTAGTTGATCTCTTCGATGGCGGACATGATCGTGCAATTCTGGAACGATTGATTGAAAAAGGTCAATCCTTCCGTGATGTTGTCGTCAATCTCACTATCGATAATGAAGAGCATTGGTGGTCACTATCAGGGCGTCCTGTCGTTGCGGATGACGGCGCGGTAATGGGAATGCGCGGTGTCGCAACCGATGTGAGTGCGGCCAAACGTGCCGAGGCCAAAGTGGCCTATATGGCGCATTATGACGGGCTTACCGATTTGCCCAATAGGGCGCTGTTCAATGAAACACTTGCCCGCGCCCTTAGCCGCCGTCCCGATGAAACGTTGTTTGCTATTCTCTATTTGGATCTTGATCAGTTCAAAATGATCAATGATACGCTGGGCCATGGCGTCGGCGATGAGGTTCTCAAAGTCACTGCAAAGCGGCTTGAGTCGAGCCTCGGTCTCCATGATATGGTGGCCCGGCTAGGCGGAGATGAGTTTGCCATACTTCTGTCTGACATTACCACCAAAGAGCAGGCCCAGAAAACTGCTGACGATATCATTGTGCTTATGAACCAGACAATGTTGCTCGAAAATCATGAGGTAAACTGCGGCGTCAGCATCGGCATCGCCTTTGCGCCTGATGACGGATTGACCGCATCTGAACTCATCAAAAACGCCGATCTCGCGTTATATAGTGCGAAAGAAAATGGCCGTCGCCGCCTTGCGATTTTTGAAATTGGGATGCACGAAGCGATGCAGGCCAAGCGCCTGATCGAAATGGATCTGCGCGCGGCGCTTGGTCGCGACCAGCTTGAGCTTTACTATCAACCGCTGCTCAATATCGAGAGTGGTGAGATCACGAGCTATGAAGCGCTGCTCCGCTGGAATCACCCCGAACAGGGGATGATCATGCCAATGGTGTTCATCCCGATTGCCGAGGAAACGGGCCATATCATCCAACTTGGCGAATGGGTGATCCGCAGCGCCTTGATGGAAGTGGCGCGCTGGCCGCAGCATTTGTGTGTTTCGGTAAACCTCTCTCCTGCTCAAATGCGCAGCCCCAATCTGGTGCCGACAGTGATAAACGCGCTCGCTGCGAGCGGCGTTTCAGCCAGTCGGCTTGAACTTGAAATTACTGAAACCGTGCTGATGCATGATACGCAGGCCAATCTTGCGGTGCTGCACCAACTCCGCGCGTTAGGCATTCGGATTGCGCTTGACGATTTTGGCACGGGATATTCGTCACTCAACTATCTGCGTAGCTTTCCGTTCGATAAGATTAAGATTGATCGCTGCTTTGTTGATGAAGTTGATAGCCGGGACGACAACCGGGCAATTGTGCGCGCCGTGACTGGCCTTGCGACAACGCTTGGCATGGTAACAACGGCTGAAGGCGTTGAACGCGCTGATCAACTTGAGGAGCTTCGCCGCGAAGGCTGTACCGAAGTGCAGGGTTATTATTTCAGCCGACCAGTTCCGGTAGGCCAGATCAAGGATCGCAACATTGAGGCGGTCAAATTCGAGGCAAAGGTTGTGGTGCCGCTAATACAGCCGACCGTGCCGGATGATGCACCCCAAAAGCAGCGTCGTTCAGCATAGCGCTATCACTTGACGTAAACGTAAACTTGTCGCAAATGATAATGGATCGAGACAAGGAGCCTGAAATGTCGAATGAAGTCCTGACCGAAGTGCGTGGTGGCATTCTCATCATCACGCTCAACCGTCCCGAAGCGAAGAACGCCGCGAATAAAGCGCTTTCAGAAGGCGTCGCGGCAGCGCTCGACAGGCTTGACGGTGAGGATGATCTGCGTGTTGGAATTATCACCGGCGCTGGTGGCACTTTCTGTTCGGGGATGGATCTCAAAGGCTTTTTGATGGGCGAACTGCCCTTTGTCGCTGGACGCGGCTTTGCTGGACTGACTGAAGCGCCGCCTAAGAAGCCGCTGATTGCAGCGGTTAACGGCTACGCGCTGGCGGGTGGTTTTGAAATCATGCTCGCCTGCGATCTGGTGGTGGCGAATACGGACGCGAAATTCGGGATTCCTGAGGCGAAGCGCGGGCTTGCAGCGGCTGCTGGTGGATTGGTGCGTTTGCCGCGTCAAATACCACCGCGCCTTGCGATGGAACTTGCGCTGACGGGCGATTTCATTACGGCGGCGCGCGCCTATGAAATGGGGCTGATCAATAGCGTGACTGAGGGCGATGCGCTTGACGGTGCGCTTGAACTTGCCGCGCGCATTACCGCTAATGGCCCACTCGCGGTGGCGCGTTCAAAGCAAGTGATTGTCGAATCGCGTGAATGGAGTGAGGCGGAAATGTGGCAGAAGCAGAGCGAAACGCTCGGCAATTTGTTCATGTCAGAGGATGCGCGTGAAGGGGCGGCGGCATTTGCGCAAAAACGCAAACCTGAATGGAAAGGAAAGTAGCTCAGCTACCTTGGGCAGCGAGTTCAATCACGTCGGTGGGGAGGAGCAGCGCAGTCCGCACTTCGGCTCGTTCGGTGCCCGTAGTGCCCGGATAAATGAAACCGTAAGCGGGATAGCTTGAGGTTCCAAGATCACCGTTGCCTGCATACCAAATCCGCACACGACTCCAATCGCCCTTGTCCGAAACATCAATCGCGCGAACATCACGCTCAATCCCGCCACGCCGTGACCAATTGGCATGAGTCAAAAGGATTTCACGATCGCCCACCACTTTGCTCACCATCGCAACATGGCCAAGCCGCATTTTTCCTGAACCCGGCATGGCAAGCACTGCGCCTTCGCGCGGGGTATTGCCGCGCTCATAGCGACCCTCGGCCTGATACCACCAGGTTTTGGCATTACCACGAATTTCAACGCCAGACACTTGCCGCGCAAATGGCACACATTGGAGAACCGAACGCGCCTCACCGATGGCCGGGAAAAAAAGCAACAAGGCCAGTATGGCGGCGCTAAGCTGCGAAATGATGCGGTTCATGTGAGGACTTCCAACCCAAATTTGCTTTTGTCGAAAGTTGCCCTGCCTGTGACTTCGCGCACAGCCAAGCGATGATCGATAAGCCGAACCCGCTTTGGGATGAGTTGCATGGAACTATTATCGGGCTGACGCGTTTACCCATTACCCAAATGCGATCTCCTCCCAAGACGCATCCCTTTACGCCCGGCGCTTCCTGTCAAAAGGAACCGTCGGGCGCTTTTTTGGGTTATGCTTTGGCTTTCAGGCTCTGCGCGACCTTCACCCCGTGGCGCTCTAGCGCTTCGGTGATCTTGCCAGTGCCTTCAAGATCACCCCAGAACATCGGTCCGCCGCGATAAACGGGCCAGCCGTAGCCATAAATCCAGACAACATCGATATCCGATGCGCGTTGCGCCTTGCCCTCTTCAAGGATCAGATAGCCCTCGTTGACCATTGGATAGAGTGTGCGCTCGATAATCTCTTGGGTTGTAATATCGCGCTTGGGCAGGTTTGAGGTGGAACGAAACTCTTCGATAATCGCGAGCACCTCGGCACTTTCAGTGCCAACCCGTTTGGCATCATAATCATAAAAGCCCTTACCGTTTTTCTGGCCCCAGCGCCCCGCCGCGCACAAGGCATCACGGATGCTTTCAATCCGCGCAGGATCACGGTGCCAGCCGATATCCAGCCCGGCAAGGTCGCTCATCTGGAACGGCCCCATTGGCATCCCGAAATCAGTATGCACCTTGTCAATTTGCGCGGGCGTTGCCCCTTCAAGCAGAAGCTGCATTGCTGGCTGCTGCCGTTGGCTCAGCATCCGGTTGCCAATGAAGCCGTGGCATACGCCCGCGACCACCGCGACTTTACCGATCTTTTTACCAATCGCCATTGCGGTTGCCAAAACATCGTCCGCGGTCTTTGCGCCGCGCACAACTTCCAGCAATTTCATGACGTTGGCTGGCGAGAAGAAGTGCATGCCAACGACGTCTTGTGGGCGCGACGTAGCAGCGGCAATCGCGTCCACATCCAAATAGCTGGTGTTCGACGCCAGTATCGCGCCGGGTTTGCAAATAGCATCCAGCTTACCGAACACCTCTTTCTTGACGTCCATGCTTTCATACACCGCCTCGATCACCAGATCGCAATCGGCGAGGTCTTCGAGT
>JAYTMV010000117.1:0-11417 GCA_043728175.1 Sphingomonadales bacterium | reverse complement strand
CAGCCATAGTCAAAGCGACGGTGTAAGTATCGTGCCGATGCGGCGAAAACGCTGCCCCGACCAGCCGGTTTGCGACTCGCTCGATCGGCTCGAACGAGTTGATCGAATGCGATGGGTTCGGGGAAAGCGTTGCAGAAATCATCGGTAGTATATTGGGCGTGAACTACATGAAAGCAAAGCTTGTAAATCCGAAAATGGCTGTCTGATCGGTTGCGCAACTTTCACGCCCATACTGGCTTTCCCTGCAAAAACGGCCTCCTTTGATTGTTGGAAGTCCCCCTCTTACGCCCCCGCCGGGGCCATTGTCCCCGATGCGGCGATCACTCTTGGAGCGGCCATGTAGCGTTTTGGCGTATCCGTTACCCCAAGCTCTTTCCGTACATCCTCCAGCGGGCGCGGGAGCAGTTTTTCCCAATCGACCCCGATCAGCCAGGTGATGCGCTTGCCGCGACGGTAGCCTTCCCACATCGCGGAGCGGATTGGTTCGCCGGGGAAAGCCTTGGCATAATTATGCGCGCCTGCAATCGCGAGGATCATCATGCCGATATTCTTTGAATGCGGGTAAGAAAAAGCAAGGTTACACACTTCGCCAAAGCCGTCGCAGCCATAGCCGCCGATCACATGCCACAGATCATGCTGCACACGCAGGCGCCCGGCATAGCGCACCAGATCTTCGGAGAAATGTTCATCTTTGAGGCCCGCCTCATGCGCGGCATCGTTCAGCCCTTGTGGGGATATCCCGCAACCATCGAGAAACGTGATGAACGCGTGGCCAAGGCTGCCCTTGGGTAAGCCTTCGAGATAGGGGCGGTCGCTCAGCACATCGACCAGATTTTCCTTATTGGCGAGAACGCGCGCACCAACGGGAGACGCCTCAAACCGCTTGAAATTGCGTGCGAAGGATTTGCCGCGCAGCGCGACAAGCAAGCGAAAGACTTGCGCGGTATCCTCCTTATTGCGGATCAGATTGCGGATGGCGTCAACCGCGATGAGCGGGCTAAACCGGGGGTTGAGCGGGTTTTCGTTGATATCCATATCAGTAGCGGCTGAGCTCCACAGGCATTGATCGGTAACCGTTGACGAAGCTTTGCGCTACGCGAACAGGCTCTTCGATTACGTTAACGCGCATACGCCGATTGGCCATTTCTTCAAGCAGGATCGTCACTTGCAGCTCGGCGAGCCGTGCGCCGACGCAGCGGTGAATGCCGTAACCAAACGACAAATGCCGCCGCGCATTTTCGCGGGCGATGATGAATTTGTCTGCGTCGGGAAATACACTCTCATCGCGGTTGGCCGAGATGTACCAGAGGACGACCTTATCACCCTTTTTGATCTGGTGCCCCTCTAGCTCAGTATCGGCAAGCGCGGTGCGCCGCATATGCGCGAGTGGGGTTTGCCAGCGGATGATTTCGCTCACCGTGCCGGGGATCAGGCTTGGGTCGGCCTCTAGTGCCGCGCGCTGATCAGGGAATTTATCAAGCGCGTAGGCCAGCCCCGACATCGTGTTGCGCGTCGTATCATTGCCGCCGACGATCAGCAGGATCAGATTGCCCATAAATTCCTGAGCGTCCATGCCGCGCATCGCTTCGCTGCGGATCATCATTGAGAGGAGGTCAGTACCGTCAGGATTGGCCGAACGCGCATCCCACAGCTTTTTGAAATAAGCGCCCATGTCATGGAGATGGCCGATGCGTTCGGCATTTTTCGCGGGGTCTTTGATGATTTCAACATCGCCCGCCCAATCCGACCAAAAGGTCAGCAAGCGGCGGTCATCCCAAGGGAAATCAAACAGGATCGCGAGCATCTGCGTGGTCAGCTCAATCGCGACGCGGTCAACCCAGTCAAACCGTTCGCCGTAGGGCAGCGTATCAAGAATTTCGGCGGTGCGCATCCGTATATCGGCACTCAGCCGCACCATCTCGCTTGGCGTGAAGGCAGGCGAAACGCTGCGCCGTTCGTCGGTATGTTTGGGGCGATCCATGCTGATGAAGCTTGGCATTGGCTTGTCGCCGGGGTTGCGGTCAGCAATGCTGACGCCGCCGCCATTCGTCCATGACGAGGAATAGATATCGGGCAGTGCCTCTACATGAACGATGGGTTTGTAAGTTGAGACTGACCAATAGGGGCCGAATTCGCTGTTTGCGCAGTAGTAAACGGGCGCTTCTGCGCGCAGGCGGCGGAAGGGTTCGTGCCAGCGGTGTTCGGCGTAAAGTTCGGCACGGCTGACGTCGAAGGGGTCTGCGGCAGGCTTCAATGCTGTGGCCATGACAACACCCCCTAATATCTACTCAGTTCAACTTGCATTGATTTATACCCATTGACGAAGCTCTGCGACACGCGGATGGGTTCGCCGATCACGTTGACGCGCATCCGCCGTTTCGCCATTTCTTCAAGCAATATCGCAACTTGCATTTCGGCCAGTCGCGCGCCGACGCAGCGGTGGATGCCGTAGCCAAACGCCAAATGCCGCCGCGCATTTTCGCGGCCGAGGATAAGTTTATCGGCGTCAGGAAACACGCTTTCATCACGGTTGCCCGAAATATACCACATGATGACCTTATCGCCTTTCTTGATCTTTTGCCCTTCAAGCTCGGTATCCTGCGTCGCGGTGCGGCGCATGTGCGCGAGCGGGGTTTGCCAGCGGATAAATTCGCTTGCCGCTGTCGCAATGATTGATGGGTCGTTTTCAAGCAGTTCACGCTGATCAGGGAATTTATCCAGCGCATAGGCAATGCCTGACATCGTATTGCGTGTCGTATCATTGCCGCCAACGATCAACAGCACGAGGTTGCCCATAAACTCCAGCTCACCCATGTCTTTCATGGCTTCGCTATGGATCATCATTGAGATCAGATCAGGCGTGGGTTCCTTATCAACGCGCTCATCCCATAGGCGTTTGAAATACGCCCCCATTTCAAACAAATGGCCCATTCGTTCTTCGAGCCTGGTTGGATCGTTGGCAAGCTCAATATCGCCTGCCCAATCCGACCAGAAGGTGAGCTTGCGGCGATCCTCCCAAGGGAAATCAAACAGTAGCGCGAGCATCCCCGTGGTCAGTTCAATCGAAACCTTATCAACCCAATCAAATTGTTTGCCGTAGGGCAGGGTGTCAAGCAGTTCGCCCGTCCGCCGCCGGATGTCTTCCGACATCCGCACCATTTCGCTCGGGGTGAAGGCGGGGGCGACCGTACGGCGTTGATCAGTATGTTTTGGCCGATCCATCGCGATGAACATTGGCAATTGAATATTGGCGCTGCCTGCAAGGGGATCAGCAATGGTAATGCCACCTGCTTCCCAATCGGACGAATAAATGTCGGGCAGCGCCTCAACATGCTGGATCGCTTTGTAGGATGAGACTGACCAATACGGCCCGAACTTGCTGTCCGCACACCAGTAAACCGGCGCGGTCTCACGAAGCGTGCGGAATGGCTCCTGCCATTTATGTTCGGAGTAAAGTTCGGCACGGCTGACGTCGAGCGGATTTACCGCTTCCTCAACTTCGGGCTTAAGCATGGTCGCCATAATCTCATTCTCCTGAAAAAGGTCGGTTTCGCGACTCATTATTTATTGTGATACTGCCCCTAATAGCGGCTGAGTTCCACCATCATCTTGCGGTAGCCGTGGACGAAGCAGCCACTCACGCGCTCAGGCTCGCTCAGCACGTTGACGCGCAGGCGGCGCTTGGCCATTTCTTCGATGAGTATGAGCAACTGAAGCTCAGCCACGCGGGCGCCAACGCAGCGGTGGATACCGTAACCAAAAGCCAGATGCCGCCGCGCATTTTCGCGGTCAATGATGATTTTGTCAGCATCAGGGAACACACTCTCATCGCGGTTCGCCGAGAGATACCAAAGCGCGAGCTTATCGCCCTTTTTGATCATTTGCCCTTCGACTTCGGCATCTTCAAGTGCTGTCCGGCGCATGTGCGCGAGCGGAGTTTGCCAGCGGAGCAATTCGCTCAGCGCATTGCTGGCAAGGTCTGGATTGGCCTCAAGCTTGGCGCGTTCATCAGGGAACTGATTGAGGCCGTAAGCAAGCGCGCTCATTGTATTGCGCGTGGTATCATTGCCGCCGATGATGAGGAGGATGAGGTTCCCCATAAATTCGCCCTCATCCATTTCGGCCATCGCATCCGAATTGAGCATGATCGAAATGAGGTCGTTCGAGGGCGGCTGATCCTTCTTTGAATCCCACAACTGGCGGAACGCCATGCCCATCTCGAACGCGTTCTGAAGCCGGAACTGGCGTTTCTCGAGCGTTTCAAGCATGCGGATATCACCAAGCACATCCGACCAGCGGGTGAGGTTGTCGCGGTTGGCCCAAGGGAAATCAAACAGCTTGGCAAGCATTCCGGTTGCGAGTTCAATCGATACTTTATCAACCCAATCAAACGCCTCGCCGATGGGAAGCG
This sequence comes from Sphingomonadales bacterium, assembly GCA_043728175.1. GTDB lineage: Bacteria > Pseudomonadota > Alphaproteobacteria > Sphingomonadales > Sphingomonadaceae > Aquisediminimonas. Next base: position 7,006 of record JAYTMV010000117.1, on the reverse strand, counting down.
AGTCAAGCACTGCGCCCGTCCGCTCACGCACTTCGCTGCGCATTCGCTCAATCTCGCTCGGCGTGAAGGCCGGGGCAACGGTGCGGCGCTGTCCCTGATGTTTTGGCGGATCCATCGCGATGAACATCGGCATCTGCACTTCGGCCTCAGCAACCGTGCCTGCATCGCCCGCAAGGGTAATACCGCCATATTCCCAGCTTGAGGAAAAAACCTTGGGCAGCGCCTCAATATGGACAATTGGCTTATAGCTTGAGATTGACCAGTACGACCCGAACGGGGAGTTTTCGCAGTAATAAACGGGCGCCTTGGCGCGAAGCTCGCGGAACGGCGCGTGCCATGTGTCGTCATGATAAAGATGTGGCCGGGTCACATCAAGCGGATCAGCCGCAGCAACCACTTCATTTTCAGCCTGAAACGCCGTCGCCATAGTCGAATCTCTCAATAGTCATCAAACAAGGTTGCAGAATGCTACTATTCACAGCAATGTCAATGGCGCTTCGATCAAGCGGGACTTTTTGCTGGTGGAGTTGTAGGCCGCCGCGCGAAGGCCGCCCAAAAACCGCCACCTGAATTGAGGACGCCCGCGCGGAACAATCGCGCGGCAAGCCAGATCGTTAGGCCCACCCAAAGCGCCTGCCAGCCAAGCGCGAGCAGATGTGGCCAAAGCGCTGAGTCCGTGGCTCCGCGCGCCGCCATTGCGAAGGGTGAACTGAACGGGAATATCTCGGCCACACGCGCAATCGTTGAGTCGGGATTGCTTGCCGCCGCTGAGGCTAGGCCAAACATTGCCATTTGTATGATCGTGATGGGAAGCGAAAGCATCTGGATTTCACGCATGGTCGAGGCCTGCGCCCCAATGCCGAGGAACACCGCACCGAGCAACATATAGGCCATTGTAAAGTAGCACGCGCCAAGGATCACGAACGGAACCAACCCAATCGTCGGCGCAAAGGCACCGATGCCAAGGCTTGCCGGAATGAAGCTTGCGCCGAATGCGGCAAGCGTTCCCCAGAACGCAACGAAGAGTAAGGCGACACCGAAAAGGCCGATCAACTTGCCGAAGAACACCGCCTCTAGCGGCACTGCGGCGGCAAGGATTTCAAGCACTTTGTTGCTTTTTTCCTCGGCCATCATGCCGACAGCTTGGCTCGCCAGCATCAGCGTTAGGATGAAAATGACGACAACCGCGCCTGATCCGGTTTTTTGCTGGCGGCTCTTGGTTGGCACTTTTTGGACGATCTCAGTGATTTTCGCTTCACTCAGCCGTGCATCAGGCGATCCCCCGAGGCGCTGCGCGCGCAGCGATTCTTCGGATAGCGTCGCCAAAAAACGCGCGCTGCGATCCTCACCCTTTTGGTGGGTGATGACGGGTGTGCTCAGCGGCCCACGCACAATCGCGGTCACGTCGATATCCTTATTGGCGAACAGCGCTGATTGCTGCGCGGCGACATCGGCTTCGGGCGCAATCATGCGTAGCTCAGCAAGGCCATTATCGGGGCCATACAGCCGTTTACGCACGGCCTGATTATTCGCGGTCAAGAGCGCGCTATCGGCGGGGCTGACGATTGCCACCATTTGACGTTTGCTGACCGACGATTTGGCGAGATACGCCCCGCCAAACCCGCTCGCCACACTGATCCCGAGCATGAAGAAGGGCGCGAGGAGGAATAGCAGGAAGGTTGGCGTTGCCACCACCGCCATAAAATCGCGCCGTGCGATCACGATGATTTGGTTGAGCGTTTGGTTCATATCAGCGCCTCCGCTGCTTCGGTGGCGCTCATTCCAACGATTTTCACGAAGGCGTCGTGCAGGCTTGGCCGCTCCATCGTGAGGCCCGCAATGCCGTGGCCATTCTGGATCAGCTTCAAGAGAAGTGATTCCGCGCCGCCATCAGGAACGGTGAAGCGCCAGCCGGTTGCGGTACGTTCAGCCCCAACGGGCAGCAGCGCGCCAACCGCTTCAACGCCTGAGCAAGGCACGTAATGCGCACGCATCGGCAGGGTGCTGCGCGCATCATCAACTGTGCCTTCAAAGCGCACCTGCCCCTTGGCGATGATCGACAGACGGTCACACATGCGTTCGGCATGGCCCATCACATGAGTGGAAAAAAGAATTGTCGCCCCGCGCGCGCGCTCTGTGAGGATCAGCTTCTCAAGATTTTCCTGATTAACCGGATCAAGCCCCGAAAACGGTTCATCAAGCACGATCAGTTCGGGGCGGTGGACGATTGAACCAAGCAGTTGCACCAACTGCGCCATACCCTTGGAAAGCTTGCGGATTTTATTGTGTGCGGCGTGGCCAAGCCCTGCGGTTTCGAGCATCGCATCGGCCCGCGTCCGCCCCTCATTCCAATCAAGCCCGCGCAGCGCGCCCATAAAGGCAATCGCCTCACGCGCCTTCATCGCTGGATATAGCCCGCGTTCTTCGGGAAGATAGCCAACGCGGTTGCCCGCTTCACGCGGTTTGGTGTGGCCGAGCAGCGTGCGCTCACCTGCATCGGGATCAAGAATGCCAAGCAGCATCCGCAGCGTCGTCGTCTTGCCTGCACCATTGGGGCCAAGCACGCCGTAAATGCTCCCCTTTGGCACGGAAAGTGAAACGCCGTTCACTGCGTGCGCATTGCCGAAATATTTGATCAGTCCTGTGGCCCGGACGGGCGTATCATCAATCACGCTGCGACTATTCCCAACTATGGATACCGCGTGGTAGCGGTTATCCATGGCGCATAACAAGAGCAGTTTCACCAAAGCGTTAAAAAGCAAGGCTGCTGAGCTTGGTTTTGTGAGCGTGGGCGTGACGCGGGCGGATGTATCGGCAGAGCAGAGTGAGCGGTTGCAGCTTTGGCTTGAGCGCGGTTACCACGGCGAAATGACTTGGATGGAGGCGCGCAAAGACCAGCGCGGCCATCCACAGACGCTTTGGGAGGGCGCGCGTTCTGTGATTGCTCTCGGCATGAGCTATGCCCCCGCCACCGATCCACTGTCACTTGCCGAGGCAAAGGCGCGCGGGCGGATTTCGGTTTATGCCCAAGGCGCTGATTATCATGACGTCGTGAAGAAAGCGCTCAAGGCACTCGCCCGCTGGATTATTGATCAGGCCGGGGGTGAACTCAAGGTGTTTGTTGATACGGCCCCTGTAATGGAAAAGCCGCTTGGCGCAGCGGCGGGGCTTGGCTGGCAGGGTAAGCACACCAATTTGGTGAGCGCAGAGCATGGCAGTTGGCTTTTCCTTGGGAGCATCTTCACCACGCTTGATCTGGAAGAAGATGTCCCGCACCGCGATCAGTGTGGCAGTTGTACCGCTTGTCAAACCGCGTGCCCTACAGATGCATTCCCCGCGCCTTATCAACTCGATGCGCGGCGCTGCATTTCTTATCTGACGATTGAACATAAAGGGCCAATTCCGCACGAGTTTCGCCGCGCGATTGGCAACCGCATTTACGGCTGCGATGATTGCCTCGCGGTCTGCCCGTGGAATAAATTTGCGAACGCTGCGGCGGCGAATAAGGCGTTCGCCCCACGTGCCGAGCTTGCGGCGCCTGCTTTGGCTGATTTGCTCGCACTTGATGATGCCGGTTTTCGCCAAGTGTTTTCAGGTTCACCGATCAAGCGGATTGGCCGAGACCGAATGGTGCGCAATGCGGCGATTGCAGCGGGGAATAGTGGATCAGTGGAATTGGTGGAGCCACTCAAGGCGCTGCTTGATGATCCGTCGGAGGTTGTGCGCGACGCGGCGGCGTGGGGACTTGGGGAATTGAGCAGTTAGTGCGCTAAACTGGCCCCAAAATCCCGTTCGGGCTGAGCTTGTCGAAGCCCTCCCTTTCTTTTCCAGCGTTCAAGAAGAAGGGAGCCCCCTTCGACTGCCTGCAAGGCAGGCGCTCAGGACAGGCTTCGACAGGCTCAGGGCGAACGGTTTATAAACCCTAACGCGCTTCCTTGCGCCGGGTGAGGGCGGCAACACAGGATGCCTTGTCAATTGATCCGCCGTCGGGCTGGCGCGCGTCGACATAGCTGACGAGCGGTTCCTTGCCCCTTGCCGGGGTGTAAAGATAGGCATCAAGGATGCAGATGCCGCTGCTAAACTGTAGCTTGCGGCTGTTTTCCTCCCGTACATCCTGATCAGCATTCCCGAACAGCGAAATCAGCGCCCCAGCATTGCGACCGATCACGCGGTCAAGCCCAGCAGGGGCAACGAGTGGCGGTGAAACTTGAACGGGTGATGCAACCTTCGCAGGCCTCGGCGTTGCGGCGCAGGCCGAAAGGATCAGCGCGCCAAATATGACGGAAAGGCTGCGGTAACTCATCATATTACCCTGCCGCGCTGATCACAGCCTTGTCAATCACCGTCTGCACCTCTAGGCGGGCGGCCACTTCACACCAATTCAGGAATTATGCCTCGTGACCCAAGCCAGCCTCGATATTGTCGCCATCGGAAATGCCATTGTTGACGTAATCGCCACCACCGATGATGCATTCCTAGCGCGCGAAGGCATGGCCAAGGGATCAATGCAATTGCTTGATGCGGATGCCGCCACCGCGCTTTATGCCAAAATGGGGCCGGGCAAGGAAATCAGCGGCGGATCTGCTGCAAACACCATTGCCGGGATGGCGGCGCTCGGCCAGCATTGCGGCTTTATCGGGCAGGTGGCGCAGGATCAGCTTGGGAATGTCTTCAGCCATGATATCCGCGCCATCGGCGTTGCGTTTGATACGCCGTCGCGCGCGGCGGAGCCACCAACGGCGCAATGCCTAATCCTTGTGACGCCTGATGGTCAGCGGACGATGAACACCTTCCTCGGCGCGTCGCAATATCTGCCTGCTGCGGCGATTGATCGTGATTTGATCGCGAGCGCCGCGATCCTCTATCTCGAAGGCTATCTGTGGGACCCAGCCGAGCCGCGCGCCGCGATGCAGGCGGCGATTGCGTGCGCCAAGGATGCCGGCCGTAAGGTGGCCTTTACGCTGTCAGACGCATTCGTGATTGACCGTTACCGCGCCGATTTCAATGCGTTGATTGATGCGGGGCAGATTGACATCCTGTTTGCCAATGAAGTTGAAATTCGCTCACTCACCCAGATTGATGATTTTGACGACGCCGTCGCGGCGATTTCGGGCAAGGTGCCACTGCTCGTCGTAACACGCGGCGAACACGGCGCGATTGCAGAAACGGGCGGCGTCCGCACAGCGGTTTCCGCCGAACCTGTGGTAAAGGTGGTTGATACCACAGGCGCAGGAGATCTGTTCGCGGCGGGCTTCCTTTCAGGCCAAGCCCAGGGCCGTTCGGTTGCTGACAGCCTGACAATGGGTTCAGTCTGTGCAGCGGAGGTCATTTCACACTTCGGCCCACGGCCCGAAGCCGATTTGGCGGCGCTTGTAAGCGCGCGATTGGGGTAACAAAAAAGGGAGGCCGAGGCCTCCCTTTTCGGTATTGTCAGATAATATCCTCAACCGGTGATTTAGGCAGGTCTGGATCAGCCTCATGCACCTCAACGAGGCCGCGCCCGACGTGGCTCGTGCGATATCCGTAAAGATAGTAGATCACCATCCCAACCGCGCCCCATGCGGGCAGCACGATCATCGCCTCAAACGGCAGGTTGAGGAACAGGAAGATACAGCCAGCAATCGTCGCCGGGCCAACAAGCCAAAGTGCAGGCGTCTTGAAACTGCGCACCCGGTTGGGTTCGCTCTTACGGAGCATCATGACAGCGATGGCCACCATCATGAAGGCATAGAGCGTTCCTGCGTTTGCGATGTCGGCGAGCTGACCAACGGGCAGGAATGCCGCTGCAAACGCAACGACTGCGCCGGTGATTGCGGTAACCACATAAGGCGTTTTCCACTTGGGATGGATTTTCGACAAGCCCTCAGGAAGCAACCCGTCACGCGACATCACGAAGAATATGCGCGTTTGGCCAAACAGCAGGATTAGGATCACTGATGGCAGCGCAACGAACGCTGCGATGCCGAGCATGTTGCCAACTTGGCTAAACCCAATCTGGCGAAGCACATGCGCGAGTGCTTCGTTTGAGCATACCAGCATATTTGCAAATTCAGGAAGCGCACACTGCCGCGCAAGTTCTTCCGAACCGGCGGGGAAAGGAATGCCGTTCGGCCCCATGATTGGCTGGCCGCCGATGGTGCCAACCGCGCCAGCCGCAACCAGAATATAGAACACGGTACAGAAACCAAGCGAGCCGATGAGGCCGATGGGCACGTTACGCTGAGGATCTTTGGTTTCCTCAGCCGCCGTCGAAACCGCGTCAAAACCTACGTAGGCGAAAAAGATTGTTGCCGCTGCACCAACCGCACCAACACCCGAACCGAACCCGCCGAACACGCCTGCGGGGAGGAATGGATTGAAGTTTGCCGCCTCAGCCTTGGGCAGAGTCAGGATGATGAAGGCAGTTAAAGCGGTTACCTTGATCGCAACGAGGATCGCGTTGACGCGGGCCGATTCGTTGGTGCCGATCATCAGCAGCCATGTCATCAAAAGTGCAATCATCACGGCGGGCAAGTTAATCAGCCCGCCCTCAGCGCCGCCAAGCGCGAGCGGCCCGGCGGAGAGTGCAGCGGGCAATTGTATCCCGAAAAACTCATTTAATATTGTGCCCGTAAAATAGCCCGACCAGCCGACCGAGACTGCGCTTGCCGCCACCGCATATTCAAGAACCAGCGCCCAGCCGACCGTCCAGGCGAGCACCTCACCCATGACAGTGTAGGTATAGGTATAGGCAGACCCAGCGACCGGCAGCATCGAAGCGATTTCAGCGTAACAAAGTGCTGCCACAACGCAGATCGCGCCTGCAATCAGGAATGCCAGCATCAAGCCCGGCCCGGCTTTTTGCGCGCCAGCGGCGGTCAGCACGAAAATGCCAGTGCCGATCACGCAACCAATGCCAAATAAGGTAAGCTGAAACGCGCCAAGCGTTCGGTGGAGCGATTTCTTCTCCGCCGTTTTGAGGATGGCGTCGATTGATTTGACGCGACTGAAATTCATAACATACTCC